>DATFSB010000302.1:0-4678 GCA_035262825.1 Gemmatimonadales bacterium
CCCGCGCCGCGGCGCGCGGCGGTGCGCAATGAAGTCCTTGACGCGATCGATCGCCCCCGGGTGGCGACTTGGCGACGTGGGACGACCCTTGAAACGTGCGACGTCGTGGTGTCTCTCGATCTGCCGTCGCGTGCCGAGCTCGCCGAGATCGCGGGCAAGGGCGCGGTAGTGCTGCTGTTGAGTCCCGCGCAGCTGCCGTACGCCCGCTCCATCGCCGCGCCCCTCACCGCCCTGCCGTTGCGTGGCGCCCGCGCGAAGGCCGCGACCGACGCCCAGCTGCTGCGCGAGCGCGTGACCGCGCGCCTCGCAGCGGGTGGCCTCGAACCGGAGCTGGCGTTGTTGGAGCCGTTGCTGGAGCGGTATGACGCCGCAGAAATAGCGGCGGCACTCCTCGCGTTGCGACAACAGGCGTCGTCGGTCATGGGTCCTGGGTTGACCCAGGACTCACAACCCACGACGCCGTCTGAAGACACCTGGGTAAAGGTCTTCGTCAACGTCGGCAAGAAGGACAGAGCCAGCGCCAAGGATCTGGTCGGCGCCCTGACGCGCGAGGTCGGTCTGGCGCGCACCGACATCGGACGCATCGAGATCCGCGATGGGTTCTGCCTGGTGCATCTGGCGCCGCACGCGGCCGACGCGGCGATTCGCGGTCTCTCGCGCGTGGCGATCCGCGGTCGCCGTGTCACCGCGCGCCGCGACCGCGAGGCGTGACGTGCCCGGCGCACTGGAGGGGATTCGCGTCCTCGACCTGTCCCGCGTCCTCGCCGGACCCTGGGCCAGCCAGGTGCTCGCCGACCTCGGCGCGGACGTGATCAAGGTGGAGCGCCCGGGCGCGGGCGACGACACGCGGCACTGGGGCCCGCCCACGCTGGCGGACGGATCCGGGGACGCCGCCTACTTCCTCAGCGCCAATCGCGGGAAACGCTCGCTCACTGTCGACTTTGCGAAGCCGCAGGGGCAGGACATCATCCGGCGCCTCGCCCGGGATTCCGACGTGCTGCTCGAGAACAATAAAGTCGGCGACCTGGCGCGGTATGGTCTCGGCTACGCCGATCTCGAGACCGTGAATCCCGCCCTGATCTATTGCTCGATCACCGGCTTCGGGCAAACGGGGCCGTACGCGCGGCGCGCGGGCTACGACTTTGCGATCCAGGCATTGGGCGGACTGATGAGCGTCACGGGGGAGCGGGACGGACGGCCGGGGGCCGGACCGCAGAAGGTCGGCGTCGCCGTGGCGGACGTGATGGCGGGACTCTATGCCGCGATCGCCGTGCTCGGCGCGCTGGTGCAGCGCCACACTACGGGACGCGGCGCCTATATCGATCTCGCGCTGCTCGACGTCCAGGTTGCGACACTCGCCAACGTGGCCCTCAACTATCTCGTCTCGGGCGATGTGCCAGTACGCTGGGGCAACGCGCATGCCAACATCGCCCCCTACCAGGTCGTGCCAACCGCCGACCGTCCGATCGTCGTCGCAGTAGGAAACGACGCGCAATTCGTGAAGCTATGCGACGTCCTTGGCGCGGGTGCGCTCGCAGCTGACCCGCGGTTCCGAACCAATGCCGCCCGGGTCGAGCATCGCGACGCGCTCGATGCCGAGCTCGAGCGGCTGCTTGGTACGCAGCCGGCTGCGGCATGGCTCGCGGCACTCGAAACCGCCGGCATCCCGGCGGCGCCGATCAACGATGTCGCCCAGGTCTTCGACGACCCGCAGGTGCACCACCGCGGTCTGCGCAGCGACCTCGCCCGCACGGGGGGCGGCCGCGTACCGCTCGTCGCCAGTCCCGTGCGCCTGTCGACCGAGACGCCGCGAACGCCGCTCGCTCCGCCGCGGCTGGGCGAGCACACCGACGAGATCCTGCGGGAGCGGCTGGGAATGACCGCCGCGGACATCGCGGCACTGCGGAAGAGCAACGTGGTCTGAAAACGCTGACGGGCCGCCCAGCGGGGCAGCCCGTGTTGACAGCGACGCTTCGCTTCGCTCGACTACTTCTTGTTCACCGCCATCTTCAGCTGTTTGCCGGCGCGGAACGCCGGGGCGACCGTGGCCTTGATTTGAATCTCGGCGCCGGTCTTGGGATTGCGCCCCATGCGCGCAGCGCGCTTGCGGGCTTCGAAGTTGCCGAAGCCAGTGATCTGCACCTTCGCGCCCTTCTTCAGCTCGCCGGCGATGATGCCCTTGTCGTCGAACAGGGACTCGATCGCGCGGCCGGCGTCGGCCTTGGACATCTTCGTCCGCATGGCCAGTGCCGCGATCAGCTCGGCTTTATTCACGACGCGCTCCTTTGCAAGTGGGAAAGGCTTGGAATTCTGGCCATTTCCCGGGTGGGCCTCCGAAAAACCCTTGAAAACCCTCGACAATATGGGGAGGTACCCCGGAAATCCGCAAGATCTCGGGCCTTTCTGACCCCCCACCCCTTGCCTGATAGGCGGATTTCGGATTGCGGATTGCGGGTTTTATGGGTTTAGTCACTGTCGTGGACGGGTCCTGCAGACCGGGGACGATCAATCCGGCTATCTGCCAATCCGCCAATCCGCCAATGGTTAGTTTGCAGCCCCATGTTCCACGGCACCCGTCCCGGCTGGATCGAGGTCATTTCGGGCGTGATGTTCTCTGGCAAGAGCGAGGAGCTGATCCGTCGCGTGCGCCGGGCGGCCATCGCCAGGAAGCAGGTCCAGGTCTTCAAGTCCCACCTCGACGCCCGCTACGCAGGGCTGTATTCCGTTACCACGCACGACGGCCTCACAGTCGAGGCCGAGCCGGTGGACTCCTCCGAGCAGATCGCCCGCTCGATTCGACCCGGAATGGAGGTAGTGGCGGTCGACGAGGCCCAGTTCCTCGATGAAGGGATCGTGCAGGTCGCGAGCACGCTCGCCGACGGCGGGGTGCGCGTCATCCTGGCCGGCACCGACGTGGACTTTCGCGGTCTGCCGTTCGGTGCCATGCCGACGTTGATGTGTGCCGCGGAGGTGGTCGACAAGCTGCACGCGATCTGCGTCGTGTGCGGCGGGCCGGCGAGCCGCAATCAACGCCTGGTGGACGGCAATCCCGCCCCGTGGAACAGTCCCACCATCATGGTCGGCGGCAAGGAGAGTTATGAGGCGAGATGCCGGCACTGCCACAAGGTGCCGAAGGCGGATGCGGATCAGACGGCACTTCTCTAATTGCGAATTGCGAATTGCGGATTGCGGATTGGCTGCGCCATGCGCCTCTCCTGAAAATCCGCAATCCGAACCCCGCAATCCGCACTCGTGCTGAACGTCGCGCTCACCGGGAACGTCGCCGCAGGAAAGTCCACCGTGGCCGAGTGCTTCCGGCACTGGGGCGCTACGATCATCGACGCCGACGAGCTGGTGCGGGAGGTACAGGCGCCGGGATCGCCGGTGTTGAGCGCCATCGTGCGCCGCTTCGGGCAGGACCTGCTGCTCCCCGACGGATCGCTCGATCGCGCCGCACTGCGCAACCGCGTCATGGGCGACGCTGCGTCGCGGCGCGCGCTCGAATCCCTCGTGCACCCCGCCGTCGCCCGCCGCCGCGAGGCGCTGGTCGATGCCGCCTGGAAGCGCGGCGACCAGATCGTCGTCAACGTGATTCCCCTGCTCTTCGAAGCGCTCGACCCGGCACAGTTCGACGTCGTCGTCTTCGTCGACGCACCCCACACGCTGCGGCGCACACGGCTGCGGGCGCTGCGCGGCCTGAAAGACGAAGAAGCCGACCAGCTGCTGGCGGCGCAGGCGCCGGCCGACCGCAAGCGCAAACGCAGTGATTTCGTGATCGACAACGAGGGACCGTTCGACGCCCTGGAGCGCCGCGCCCGTGAGGTGTACGACGAGCTCGTGCGCCGCGCCACGGCCAAGCCGAAAGCTTGACATGACTTTGAGCCGTCCCTAGCTTCGCCCGCGATCCTACCCAACCGGCGATGAGCAACGTCCCGAAAGACCTTCGCTACACCGAGGAGCACGAGTACCTGAAGCCCACCGCCGATACTGCCGTCGTGCAGATCGGGATCACCGATTACGCGCAGGGAGAGCTCGGCGATGTCGTCTTCGTGGAGCTGCCGAAGCCCGGCGCCAGCTTCACGAAGAAGCAGGTGTTTGGAACCATCGAAGCGGTGAAAGCGGTTTCAGAGCTGTACTGCCCGGTGGCCGGCACCGTCGTGGAAGCCAACGGAGCGCTCGAAGCAGATCCGGCGCTCGTCAACAAGGATCCATACGGCGCCGGCTGGATGATCAAACTGAAACTGCAGAACCCCGCCGATGCGGCAACGCTGCTCGACGCGGCGGCGTATGAGAAGCACGTCGGGAAATGAAGCTCTCAGCTGAGAGCTGACGGCTGAAGGCTGAGAAGCTGATGCTGACTCTCACATTTCTGGGCCACGCCGCATTCCTCGTCGAAGGCGACGGCAAGCGCGTCATCTTCGATCCGTTTCTCACCGGCAACCCCGGGCCCCCTTCCCCGCCGACCGCGTCCCTAAACTCGACGCCATCCTCGTGAGCCACGGCCACGCGGACCACCTGGGCGACGCGATTGCCCTGTCCAAGCGGGACCGCGCCACGATCGTGTCGGCGTACGAGCTGGTCGGGTTCTGCACTGGGCGGGGGGCGATCGGTCACGGCATGCACATCGGGGGGATGCACCGCTTCCCCTTCGGCACCGTGAAGCTGGTCGTCGCGATTC
>DATFSB010000303.1:0-5480 GCA_035262825.1 Gemmatimonadales bacterium
TGATCTGCACCCGGTGCCAGCCGCTGCGCACCTCGCGGACCCGGTAGAATCCGCCGGTGTCGGTCGCGGCGCCCTGCCGGCCGCCATCCACCGAGATCAGCGCGCCGGCGATGCTGAGCGACGAGGTGGCGTCGTGCACGCGGCCGGCGATCGCGCCGCCGGTCTGCGCGGCGAGCGATCCCATTGTTGAAATGAGAACGGAGAGTATCGCGCCGGCGACTCTGGTACCCCGAGTGAACGAGGGCACGAATCGTCCCTTCCTCATGGAGCCTCCAAGAGCCAGAGGTCGGTCGATCGAGTAGTCCCCACGTACGACTCCGCCACTACTGCATGCCCGTCGGGTGAAAGTGCCGGGTGGCGGAACAGCGTGCCGAAGCCGAGCGGCGTCTCGTTGCCGCTCGTGGGATCCACCAGCACAATCGTCCCGCCGCTGTCACGCTGGATCCCGCCGGTCACGGAATCGGGGGTGAAAGACACCTTGCCCCCCACGACCGCGAGGAGACGGCCGCTGCCGGCCTGCACGTCGCGCGCGATGTTGCCGGCGCCGAAGTCGTGGACCACGGTGACCGTGCTATCGGCGAGAGTGAAGCGTAAGACTCGAGTGTCCCCGTTGACCGTGAAGAAGAGTGTATCGCGCCCGGCAATCGTCACCGACGAAGCCTGATCGGTGCCCGGCAGCTTGTGAAGGACTGGTGTCGCCGACCCGAAGTCGAGCCGCACGATCTCGAGCCCCGAGGCCAGCGTATCGCGCAGCACGCAGTTCATGCAGACCGCGGGATACTGCACCTGCTGGCCGACGTAGATCAGCGAGGTGTCGTTGAGCCAGCGCATGTGCGCCACCCCTTGATGCACGCGACCGCCGGGACCGGGATAGGGAATCGACGGCAGCAGCACGCGCACCGTGGCGGGATCGACGAGGGTGGCGACGACGAGCTGCTGGTCGTGCGGCGTCACGGGCCATCCGGCCGTGAACGACGCAGTACCGCGAACGTAGACGAGACTGCCGTTCTGAGCGATGGCCGCCACACTGTATGCGTCCACGGAATCGTCCGCCGCAGGGGTACGGTCGCAGATCTCCCGCTCGATCGACCCGCCTCCTGACGGCATCAGCGCGAGGCAGCGGTCCTTGTCGTCGCGGTCGAGGCGCTCCGCGGTATAGAAGAAGCCGCTCCCATCGGGAAGCCAGACGGGCCCCAGGTCCTCACCCGGGTTGTAGGTGAGCCGCAGCGGCACGGCGCTGCCGAGTGGTCCCCCGGGCGTGTAACTGCCGACGGACATCGGTGGATCGTGCGAGCATGCCGTTGCGAGACACACGAGCGCGCAGCGCGCCGCGAGCCTGGGGTGCGGAAGCACCCCGAAACCTCTCACCGAGACTTCCGCACGTACAGCCCGTCGAACACCGTCTGCCACTGTTTCCCGTCGGAGCTCGACTCCCACAGCTGGCGCACCGTTCCATCGCCATTATGGAAAAAGGTCAGACGCTGCTGCGCGGGGGCACCGTTGGGGCCAGGGGTGACGCCGGTGTACACCAGCTTGTCGTCGGCATACTGCCCGCTCAAGAACAGCGCGGTTCCAGTCGAAGACATCCATACCTGGTGCCAGCGGTCGTCCGAGCGGTCGTAGAAATTGAAACTCTGGCCGGTACCGCCGGCCGCTCCCGTCCAATGCTCGTGTACGAGGCAACCCGCTTCTTCCCGCGTGACGAGATTCGTCCCGGCGGGTTTGCCGCCGCTCGTCACGTTCCAGTCACCGACCCAGAAGTCGAGCTGACGGTACTGCGGAATGTCGCACTTGGGCGGCGTCTGGGATGCGGCCGGACTGACGGCGAACAGCACGAAGACGAGCGCAGAGAAAGGACGCATGGTTCCCCTCCAGGGAAGACGGATGGATAAGACGTATGGTGAAAATCGTAAGGGAAAGGCGTCGGGGAACGTCAGGATACGGTGGACCGGAGCATCTGACCGACGATTTCCTTCACCAGTTTCGCCGCGACGCGGGCGGTCAGACCCGCCGGGTCAACTTCGGGATTCAGCTCCACCACGTCGGCCCCGACCACCGTGGCCTCGAGGCGATGGAGCAGCGAGAGAAAGTCGCGTACCGTGAGGCCCCCGGGCTCAGGATGTGACACTCCGGGACAGTGTGCGGGATCGAATCCGTCGAGGTCGATCGACAGGTAGACGGGATAGGCGAGTCGGGGCCGCCGGCCCTCCGTCCAGGCATCCATGTCGATGACGTCGACCTGGTAGCGATCGGCCTGCGCCCGCTGGTGCCCGGTCATCGTGCGGATCCCCACCTGCACCAGCTCGTCCGCCAGCCGCTCCTCGAGCACGCGCGCGAACGGACAGGCGTGTGAGAACCGGTCTCCTTCGAACTCCTCGTAGAGATCGGGGTGGGCATCGATGTGCAACACGCTGAGGTGCTGGTGATGCGGCTTCAAACCCCGCAGCACCGGATACGTGATCGAGTGATCGCCACCCAGCACGATCGGCCGCCTTCCCTCCGCGACGAGCTTGCTCACGGCTTGCTCGATGCGCACCCGCGCCGTCTCGGCGTCCAGTCCCGCGACGTCGCCGGCGTCGGCGAGGGTCCCGGGCGCGTCGAGATCGATCATCCCCTCGGTCCAGGAATTCCCCGCCGGTGATGTGAGCGCGGCGCGGATCGCCTTGGGAGCGGCAGCCGCACCGCGACGGAACGACGAGGCGGCGTCGAACGGGACGCCGAGCAGTGTCGGGGTGGACATGGGACTACGACGCTACGGCGTCCGACGGTACGTTGTAAGGGGTCGATTACCTCCATGCGGATTACCGAGCTGCAACCCGGTACCGAGCACGAGCTGGTGCTCCAGGCGGAGGACGAGCGAGCGGGATACCGCGGCATCGTCGCCATCCACAACTCCCGGCTCGGTCCGGCCTGCGGTGGAACACGGCTGTGGCGCTACGACTCCGACGCCGCCGCGCTCGCCGACGCCTTGCGACTGTCGCGCGCGATGTCCTACAAAGCCGCTGCTGCCGGCCTCCCCATGGGGGGCGGCAAGTCGGTGATAATCGCCAACCACACCAATGGCTCGCGTGAAGATCTGTTCCGCGCCCACGGACGGGTTGTCGAGCATCTGGGAGGGCGCTACATCACCGCCGAGGACGTGGGAACCTCGTACGCAGACATGGCGATCGTGCGGCGCGAAACGCGCCATGTCGCCGGCTTGCGCGATCCGTCGCCGTTCACCGCGCGCGGTGTGTTTCGCGCGCTGCAGGCCGCCGCTCGCCGGCGCTGGGGCTCGGACGATCTGCGCGACCGGAGGCTTGCCCTGCAAGGATGCGGCAACGTCGGAGCGGCGCTCGCGACACTGTTGCAGGACGCGGGTGCGCGGTTGGTCGTCGCCGATGTGGATGAGGCGCGGGCTCGCAAGGTCGCACGCTCCGGCGTCGACCGCGTCGTCCCAGCGGAGACGATCGCGACCTTGCCAGCCGATGGGTTCGTTCCCTGCGCCCTGGGAGGGATCCTCAATGACGTCTCGATCCCGCAGCTGCAGTGCCAGATCGTCGTCGGTGCCGCGAACAATCAGCTCGCTGGGCCCGCCGACGCCGACCGGCTCGCCGCGCACGGGGTCCTGTACGGGCCCGACTACATCGCCAATGCGGGTGGGGTGATCGACGGGGCCCGCTCCCTGTTCGGCTGGACGGAAGAGCGCGCCCGAACGGCAATCGACGCGATCTACGACACGATGCTCGACGTCTTCGCGAGCGCCGAGCGGCAGGGAGTCACTCCGGCCGCCGCCGCCGACCGCATTGCGGAGGCGCGGCTCGGAGGCGGCGCATGACCCGGCGCCAGCTCATCCTCCGCAGTACGGCAACGCTGGGTGTCGCCTCCCTTCTCGTCATCGGCTGGATCGCGCTCCCCCTCCCTGCGTCGCTCGCCAACCCCGGTCCCGTCCCGCGTGTCGTGCTGCTCGACCGCCACGGCCTGCCGCTGCGCGCCACCCGCACCGACCTCGGCCGCGGCGGCTGGACCAGCATCGGCGATCTCGATCCCAAGCTGCTGCAGGCGTTCCTCGCCGTGGAAGATCACCGCTACTACGACCATCACGGTGTCGACGTGCGCGCACTGGGCCGTGCTCTCGTCCAGGACATACGCGCCCGCGGCCTCGTCGCCGGCGGCTCGACGATCACGATGCAGCTGGCGCGGCTGCTCGTCGGCACGCCCCGCACGATCCCCGGGAAGGTCAGCCAGATCTTCTGGAGCTGGCGACTCGATCTGCACCTCGACAAGCAGACAATCCTCGAGCAGTATCTGAACCGCGTACCGCTCGGCCAGGGAACGGCGGGGGTCACTGCCGCCGCGGATCTCTACTTCGGCGCCGATCCGCGCACCTTGAGCCTCGGTCAGGCCGCCCTGCTCGCCGCGCTGGCACACGCTCCCGCGCGCGACAACCCGCTCGTGTCGACGGAGCGCGCCCGGACACGCCGCCGCATCGCGCTTGCCCGCATGGCGAGGCTCGGCTTCGCCCGCGCCGAGGACGTGCAGCGCGCCAACGCGGAGCCCGTGCTGGTGCACGACGCCGCGGCGCCGTTCCTGGCTCCCCACTTCACCACCCACGTGCTCGCGGACGCGGGGTCGGACGGCGCGACCGGCGAGTGGCGGACGACGCTCGACCTCGGCCTGCAGACGGCGCTCGAAGCGGAGGTGCGCCACACCGTCGCGACGCTACGGGACAAAGGCGTCGCCGAGGCGGCGCTCGTCGTGCTCGACAATGCCGACGGCGACGTGCTCGCCTGGGTCGGCTCGCCCGATTTTTTCGCCGATACCGCGGGCCAGGTCGACATGGTTATCTCACCGCGCCAGCCGGGCTCGGCGTTGAAGCCGTTTCTCTACGGGCTCGCGTTCGACCGCGGCTACACGCCGGCATCGGTGCTGCCCGACATCCCGCACACCTACGAAACGACGTTCGGGCCCTACCGCCCGCGCAATTACGACCGCGCCTTTCACGGGCCGGTGCGGGCGCGCGATGCGCTGGGCAGCTCGTACAACGTCCCCGCGGTGGAGCTGGCGCAGCGGATCGGCGTCGCCAGCCTGCTCGCCACCCTGCACAGCGCCGGCTTCGCGACGCTCGACCATTCGGCGGAGTACTACGGACTGGGACTCGCCCTGGGCAACGGCGACGTCACGCTGCTCGAGCTGGCCAACGGCTACCGCGCCCTCGCCGGCGGCGGCGTGTGGCGGCCGGTGCGCTGGAACATCAGCGCCGCGGCACCGCTCAGGGAGCGGCGCATCATGTCCCCGCAGGCGGCGGCGCTGGTGCTCGACGTGTTGAGCGATCCGGTGGCCCGCATGCCGAGCTTCGGCAACGAGACGCCGCTCGACTTTCCCTTCAAGGCAGCGGCGAAGACCGGCACCAGTCGCCACTTCACCGACAACTGGGCCGTCGCCACGACCGGCCGGTTCACCGTAGCGGTGTGGGTCGGCAACTTCAACGGCACGCCGAT
>DATFSB010000304.1:0-10699 GCA_035262825.1 Gemmatimonadales bacterium
TGCATAGCTTAGGTTACCTAGCATGGCTTTGGTTACGACAGCGGCGGTGGTGCTGCGCACCTACCGCTACAGCGAGACGTCGAAGATCGTGCGTCTCGCGACCCGCGACCTGGGCGTCCAGAGCGCCATCGCCAAGGGCGCGCTGCGTCCCAAGAGCCGTTTCGGCGCGGGGCTCGAGCTCTTGAGCGAGGGCTCGGCCCAGCTGTACCACCGCGACAATCGTGAGCTGCAGACGCTGGCGGCGTTCGACGTCGAGCGTCTGCGACGCGAGCTGGCGACCGACCTGGCGCGCTTCGCCGCCGCGGCGGCGCTCGCCGAGCTGATGGTCCGCATGGCGCCGCCGGCGCCGCTGCCGCAAGCCTACGATGCCCTCACCGGAGGTCTCGACGCTCTGATCGATGCTCCGGCGCCGGACGTCGACGGCACTGGGCTGCGCGTGGTGTGGGCGCTGCTCGGCGTGCTCGGTTTCGAGCCGGCGCTGTTGCAATGCGTACGCGACGGGGGAGCCGTCGGCACCGACGCCACGGCCCCGGTCGCCTTCAGCACCGCCGAGGGCGGCGTGGTGTGCGAGAGCTGCCTCGCCGGGCAACCCGCCGTGACCGTCACTCGTCTCCCACTGCAGGCGTGGCGCGATCTCTGCGCGCTGCTCGATCCCCAAGCTTCGTTGCCCCAGCTCGACCTGTCGCACGCCGCGGCGCACCGGCGCCTCGCCGCCCGCTTCATCCGCCACCACACCGATCACTCGGGGAGCGTGCATCTGCCGGCGCTCGAGTTCTGGGAGCGCCGCACGTGGGTGCCGTCCGCCGCTTCGTAATCGGGACCGCAGGCCACATCGATCACGGCAAGACCGCCCTCGTCAAGGCACTCACGGGGGTCGACACCGACCGCTGGGAAGAAGAGAAGCGGCGCGGCATTACGATCGATCTCGGGTTCGCGCCGCTCGCGCTCGGCGGGGAGATCGACGCCAGTATTGTCGACGTGCCGGGCCACGAAGGCTTCGTGCGCAACATGCTGGCCGGGGCGACGGGAATCGACGCCGCCGTACTCGTGATCGCCGCCGACGAAGGGATCATGCCGCAGACCGAGGAGCACCTCGCCATCGTCGAGCTGCTCGGCGTGCGGCGCGGTATCCCGGTGATCACCAAACGCGATCTCGTGGACGACGATTGGCTGGCGCTCGTGACCGCCGAAGTGGCCGAGCGGCTGGCGTCGAGTCCGGTGCGCTGGGATCCGCCGCTCGCCACCTCGAGCGTCACCGGGGTGGGACTCGACGCGCTGCGCGAAGCGCTGCGCTGCCTCAGCAGCGATCTCGTGGAACGTCCCCAGGCGGACTACTTCCGGCTGCCGATCGACCGGGTATTCGCCCTCCCCGGGGCGGGGACCGTCGTGACCGGCTCGACGTGGAGCGGCGTGGCGGCGGTGGGGGACTCGGTCCACCTCCTGCCACTGCAGCGCGACGCCCGGGTGCGCTCGATCGAGGTGCACGGGCACGCAGCCGAGCGAGCGATGCCCGGGTCGCGGACGGCGCTGGCGCTCGTAGGGGTGGACAAGCAGGACCTGGAACGCGGGCACGTCGCCGTCACGGGCGAAGGGTGGCGGGCGACCCGGATGATCGACGCCGCGATCACGCTGCTGCACGGCAGCAAACGCCCGCTGCAGGTGAGGACGCGGGTGCGCGTCCACCTGGGGACGGCGGAGGTGCTGGCCCGCACCTCGCAGCACGCGACGATCGCACCCGGCGAGCGGGGTCAGGTGCGTCTCGTGCTGGAAAGTCCGGTGGTGGCGCGTGGCGGGGACCGCTTCGTGCTGCGCAGCTACTCGCCCGTGACCACGATCGGCGGGGGGGTCGTGCTCGATCCGGCTCCCGGGCGGTTGCCGCGACTGGGGGACCGCAAGCTGATCGCAGGTCAGGATCCGGCGGACAGGCTGTCAGCCTGGGTCCAAGAATCGGGTCTTTTCGGGGTGCCCGAGGGCGACCTTCCGGTGCGTCTCGGCATCCTTCCGGGAGATGTGAGCCGCGTCATTGCGGGACTCGGCAAGACTACCCTAAGCTCAAGCGGCTGGCTGGCTTCCAGATCAGTAGTAGCTGCCGAAGCAGAGCGATTAGCCGGGATTGTGGGGGAGTATCACGACTCTCACCCCCTGGACCCAGGCATGTCGCTGCAGGCGTTGCGGGCGGCGGTCCAGGAGACCGATCGAGACCGGAATATCCCGGACGCGGTCATAGACCTGGTCATCGACCTCGGCGCGCGGAAGCAACTGCTGGAGGTGGCCGGCGGAGTGGTGCACCGGGCCGGATGGGCGCCGTCGCTCGATCGCGGCGCGAGCGATTCCCGGAACGCCATCGCACAGCGCATCATCGGGTCGCGCTGGCAGCTGCCGACGGTGTCGGAGCTGGAAAAGGAGTTTCCACGAGCCCGAGTGCGCGCCCTGCTGGCGCATCTGGTGCGGGACGGCACGATCGAGCCGGTGGATCAGGAGCGGTATGCGGCGCCGCCGGCACTGGCCGAGTTCCGCGCTCAGCTCGAGGTGGTGCTCGGTGCGGTGGGGTCCGCGACGCCGGCGGATTTGCGCGAGCGCTTCGCGCTGACGCGCAAGTATCTGATTCCGCTGCTCGAATGGGCCGACCGGCGCGGCGTGACGGAGCGGAAGGGCGACAGTAGGGTATTGGCTCGCTTGACAGGTCGCAGCCCGGGGACCTAGGTTCCTAGTGCAGCTGCAGTTGTAAGGTCCCCGAAACTAAGGAGATGGGTCACAAGGTACTTTTACGTCAGACTGAAGGAGCGGTGGATGCGGCGGTACGCCTGGGCAGTGTTGGGGCTCGGGCTGTTGGCAGTCGAAATCGGAGCGCGACCTGTTTCTGGTCAAGGAACCGCTTCGGCTGCCGCGGTGTCGTTGAAGCAGAATTACCCGAACCCCTTTAACCCGGCGACCACGATTCCGTTTACGCTGTCGGCGGAATTGTTTGCGAACGGTCACCGGCCAAAAGTTTCGCTGAAGATCTACAACGTGTTGGCGCAGCTCGTCGCCGTGCCGATTCTCCAGGGCACGGGCGCTACGCTCACCGACGTGGAGTTGTCGTGTGCGAGCGTGACGAGTTGTGACTTCAGCGCGTACTGGGACGGGTTCACCCAGACCGCTCCCGGTGTGAGCACCGGCCAGCAAGCGGCGAGTGGGATTTACATCTATCAGCTCGTCGTCGATGGTCAGAGGTTCACCAAGAAGATGATCATTATGAAGTGAACGACGTACGGAAAAGGCGTAAAGTGGGAAAATGTAGGGAGGAGGCGTAAGAGCCGACCTCCCTACGTTTTTTTTGCCGCTCTTCCTCACCCCGTCATACCACACCCCGTCATACCACACGCCTTTTCCGCACGTTTTTGACGTATTTTCCCGCCACAACGGCACCTTTTTCCGGTACGCCGGTTGCCAGAGGTGGCACCGCCATGATCCGACCAGAACGCCTGACCATCAAAGCCGCCGAGTCCCTTCAACAGGCTGCTGCTGACGCGCGGTCTCGCGGCAACCCCGTAGTGAACGACGCGCATCTCTTCCTGTCGCTGCTCGACCAGGACGAGGGCATCGTCGCGCCCCTGCTCCAGAAGACCGGCTTGAACGTGGCGCAGCTGCGTGACGAAGCCGCACGAGAGATCGACCGTTTCCCGAAACAGTCGGGCGTCACCAGCGAGCCGACGCTGGCGCGCGAGCTGTCGGCGGTGCTCGACCGTGCCGATGCCCTCGCCAAGGAGCTGGGCGACGCCTACGTCTCGACCGAGCACCTGCTGCTCGCCCTCGCCGATACGAAGGGGACGACGGCGCGGCAGCTGTTGTCAGCGGGCGGCGTCGATCACAAGGACCTGTTGGCGGCGCTCGAAGGGGTGCGCGGCACGCACCGTGTCACCGACCAGAGCCCGGAGCAGCAGTACCAGGCGCTGGAGCGCTTCACGCGCGACCTCACCGACATCGCCCGCAAGGGGAAGATCGATCCCGTCATCGGGCGCGACGAGGAGATCCGCCGCGTCATGCAGGTGCTGTCGCGCCGCACCAAGAACAACCCCGTGTTGATCGGTGAGCCGGGCGTCGGCAAGACCGCCATCGTCGAGGGCCTCGCCCAGCGCATCGTGAATGGCGACGTCCCGGAATCTCTGCGCAACAAGCATCTCGTGTCGCTCGACCTGGGCGCGCTGATCGCCGGAACGAAGTACCGCGGTGAGTTCGAGGATCGCCTCAAGTCGGTAATCAAGGAAATCACCGCCGCCGAGGGCCGGTTCATCGTCTTCATCGACGAGCTGCACACCCTCGTCGGCGCCGGAGCCGCCGAGGGCGCGGTCGATGCCTCGAACTTGCTGAAGCCGGCGCTGGCGCGCGGTGAGCTGCACGTCGTCGGCGCCACCACCCTCGACGAGTACCGCAAACACATCGAGAAGGACGCCGCGCTCGAGCGCCGCTTCCAGCCGGTGTTTGTGGGGGAGCCGTCGGTCGAAGACACGATCGCCATCCTGCGCGGCCTGAAAGAGAAGTACGAAGTCCATCACGGCGTGCGCATCACCGACAACGCCCTCGTTGCCGCTGCGACGCTTTCGGCGCGCTACATCGGCGACCGTTTCCTGCCCGACAAGGCGATCGATCTCGTCGACGAGGCGGCGAGCCGGCTGCGCATCGAAATCGACTCGCTGCCGCAGGAAATCGACGAGGTGGAGCGGCGCATCGTGCAGCTGGAGATCGAGAAGGCCGCACTCGCCAAGGAGAAGGACAAGGCCTCGCGGGAGCGGCTCGCCAAAGTGGAGCAGGACTTGTCGGGGCTGCGCGAGCGCTCGAGCGGGATGAAGGCGCAGTGGCAGGCCGAGAAGGAGGCGATCACCGGGCTCCAGGGGAAGAAGGCGGAGCTCGAGAAGCTGCGCATGGAAGCCGACCAGGCGACGCGGCGCGGCGAGCTGCAGAAGGCCGCCGAGATCAGCTACGGCCGGATTCCGGCACTCGAGAAGGAGATCGCGGCCACGGAGAAGCGGCTGCTCGAGATCCAGAAGCAGGCGAAGTACCTGAAAGAAGAGGTCGACGCCGAGGACATCGCCGAGATCGTGGCGAAGTGGACCGGCATCCCGGTGACGAAGATGCTCGAATCGGAGCGCGAGCGGCTGACCCGGCTCGAAGCGGAGCTGGGCGCCCGGGTCGTCGGGCAGCCGGAGGCGCTGGCGGCCGTGGCGAATGCCGTGCGTCGTGCGCGCGCGGGCCTGCAGGACCCCCATCGCCCGACGGGCTCGTTCATCTTCCTCGGCCCCACGGGCGTCGGGAAGACCGAGACGGCGCGTGCCCTCGCCCAGTTTCTGTTCGACGACGAGAAGGCCCTGGTGCGGCTCGACATGTCGGAATACATGGAGAAGCACGCGGTGGCGCGCATGATCGGCGCGCCCCCGGGATACGTCGGGTACGAAGAAGGCGGCCAGCTCACCGAGGCGATCCGCCGCCGTCCCTACGCCGTCGTGCTGTTCGACGAGATCGAAAAGGCGCACCCCGACGTCTTCAACGTGCTGTTGCAGATTCTGGACGACGGGCGGCTGACCGATTCGCAGGGACGGACCGTGGACTTTCGCAACACCGTCCTGATCATGACGTCGAACATCGGGTCGACCTACATCCTGGAACACGGCACGTCGAACTGGGAGCAGGTCGAGACGAAGGTGCTCGACCTCTTGCGCCAGAGCTTCAAGCCGGAGTTCCTGAACCGCGTCGACGACGTGATCATCTTCCGGCCGCTCGGCCAGGAAGAGATCAACCGCATCGTCGATCTGCAGATCGCGCGTGTGGCGAGTCTGGTGCGCGACCGCAAGCTCACGCTCGAGGTGACGCCGACGGCGCGCTCCCTGATCGCCACGGAAGGCTACGACCCCGTGTACGGAGCGCGCCCGCTGAAGCGCGCGATCCAGCGGCTGCTGCAGAACCCGCTCGCCATGGCGGTGCTCGAAGGGGAGTACTCCGAAGGCGACACGGTACGGGTCGACCGCTCGATGGACGGAGCGGGCCTCGTGTTCGAGCGTGTGGCGGCTGAGAAACGCGAGCCGGCTGAGCCGAAGGGAGCAGCGGGAGGGGCGGGGCGGAGCCGTCGTTGAACGATCAGGCGGGGATGCAGGCGGCGTTGCTGGAGGCCGGTCGGGCAGCCGGGCGGAATGAGGTTCCCGTGGGCGCCGTTGTGATGCGGGACGGTCGGGTGATCGCCGCCGCGCACAACGAGACGGTCGAGCGGCACGACCCCACCGCGCACGCCGAGCTGCTCGTGCTGCAACGCGCGCTGCGCGCCCTCGGTACCGACCGGCTCACCGACGCAACCTTGTACGTCACGCTCGAGCCGTGCGCGCAGTGTGCCGGCGCGATCGTGCTCGCCAAGGTGGGGCGCTTGGTGTTCGGCGCCTACGACGACAAGGCGGGGATGGCGGGCACGCTCGGCGATCTCGTACGCCACCCCCGTTTGAATCATCGTCTCGAGGTACGAGGTGGCGTGGAGCAGGAGGCGTGCGGAGCACTGCTCGCGAAGTTCTTCAGGGCGAAGCGCTGACTCGCCTAACGTCTTCGGATGACGTAACATCTAGCGGCGGGCGTACAGCGAGGGACCGTATCAGGAGTCGTCGGCAAACCGCCGCGTTCGTTCTCTTCCTGCTTGGACCGGCCGTGGGCTGCGAGTCAAGCACGGGACCAGGGGACTCTCTGGTCCCGACCATCACTTCCGTTTCACCGGCCAGCCTTCCCACCAACGCGTCGCCGACCACTCTGACGGTCACCGGCACAGGGTTCGAACGATCCACCGTGCTTCGTCTCGGGGGGGCCGATCGACCGACGACGTGGCAGAGTGCGACGACCCTGGTCACACCGCTCAAGGCGGCTGATCTGGAGGAGCCAGGAGCGCTTGCGGTGACGGCATACACGCCGCCTCCCGGTGGAGGAACATCCTCCGTCGTTCAGCTGACCGTCGTCGCCGCGCCTCCCATCGTAGACACCGTCCAGCCTGTCGCCTTCACGGTCGGGCAGCCCGGCGCGACCATCAGCGTCTTCGGCCGCGGATTCAGACCAGCTGCGGTCGTTCACTGGGACGGAGCGGAGCGACCGACGGTTCGTGTCTCCAGCACCCGTCTCGATGCGTACGTGTCGTGGGCGGATCTGGCGTTCGTGGGGCACCACGTCGTGACCGTGTATCACGCGGACGCCACGCCGGACAGCTCCGTTGCTCGGGACATTGTCGTGCAGAACGAGGCTCCGGTCGTCGATTGGGTGTCACCGGGTTACGTAACTGCCGGCCACACGGATTTCACCCTGACCGTCCACGGGTCTCATTTCGTCCCGGGTGTCGTCATCGAGTGGAACGGGTCGCCCCGCCCGACGACGTTCGACGGGCCCAGCCTCGTCACGGTTCAGATTGGGGCTTCCGACGTGGTGAGCCAGGGCACAGACACCGTGCGAGCGGTGAATCCGGACCCTTCCTTCGGCCCGTCCAATCTCGTGGCGTTTCCCGTCCACATCCCGGGACAACTCGTGCTGCCGTTCGAAGCGGGAGATCTCGCCTGGGATCCACTCCGACAGCGGCTCTACGCCTCGATCCGATCGACTGATCTCTACTACCCGAACCAGGTGCTCGCGATCGATCCGATGACGGGAGACGTCCTCGCGAACGTCTACGTCGGCAGCGATCCCACGCGCCTCGCGATCGCGAACGACAACAGCACGCTGTATGTCGGCCTTGACGGCGCCGCTGCCATCCGCACCGTGGACCTCTCCACCTTCACAGCCGGGGCTCAATTCGCGCTCGGGATCGCTCAGAACCGGCCGCTCTACGCCGACGACATCGCTGTGATGCCTGGACACCCGGGCACCGTTGCCGTCACCCTGAAGGTCAAAGGCTACATCGGCGGCGACGGGCGCGGCGCCGGGGTCAACGTCTACGACAACGGCGTCCCGCGCAATTCTCAAGTCCAGCCTATCGGCGCCAGCGTGATGACGTTCGCTGGTCCGGACACGGTTTTCTGCTACGATGGCCTCACGACGTCCTACAACGTCGGGCGCCTGCTCGTGACCGACACGGGACTTGTGGTGGACTCGGTGATGCCGAATCTGCTGGTCGGCCTGTATACGACATTTGCCTATCTCTCTGGATACATCTACGGCACGGACGGCTCGATCGCGGATCCGGTGCAGGGACGTGCGGTCGGAAACGTCCCCTTCGGTGGAACCGTCGCGGCTGATTCCGGCACGATGCGCGTGTTCTACATGTATCAGGATACGCTTTCCGCGATAGACGCCCGGACGTTCGCCGTCCGCGGCAGGCAGGTGGTGCAGGGGGTCCCTCTCCTTGATCAGCCGGGCTGGTTTATCCCGCGCCTTCTCCGGTGGGGTGCGGACGGCTTTGCGTATCGCACGTTTGCCCAGGTAGTAATCTTCCGAAGCACGTTGGCCGCGCCATGAAGTCCAGCATACGGCCCGTCGTGATCTGCCTGTTGATTGGCTGCGGCGAGAGCACCGGCCCGGCGCCCAACCCCACGCCGATACTCGAGGCCGTAAGCCCGACGATCATCGTTCGGGGGTCGGGGCCTGCTGCAATCACTCTCACAGGTCGTGGATTCGTAGGGGAATCGCAAGTCCTGATCGACGATGCTGCCCATATCGCGACCGTGTCAGGCCCGGGGCTGGCGAGCACTCAACTCGCAGCGGCCGAGCTGTCGGTCCCCCGGGTCATTCAAGTCAGCGTAGCGAACCCCCAGCCCGGTGGGGGTGTCTCGGGCACGCTGCAGATTCTGGTGACGGGTCCCGCCCCGGAGATCGACTCCGTGTCGCCCGCGCTTATGGTGGGTGCTCCGCCCACTACGATCGTCATTCACGGCCGGGGCTTCGGCGTCAACTCGGTGGTGCACTGGAATGGGACGGTGCGACCCACGCGTCTCGTCTCGGGAAACGAACTCGATGCCGATCTGAGTGCCGGTGATCTCGCGATCGCGACTCGCGTGCGTCTCGCCGTCGTCAATCCCGTCCTCGAGGGAGGTGAGGTCGAGACCACGGATCCGGTTTACAATGCGCAGCCCAATCTTCTCGGTCTCACGCCGCTGCACGTCCCGGTGGGTGGTTCAAGCTTCGTTCTCACGCTGACAGGCGACCACTTCGTGCCGGGGGCGTTGATCCGCTGGAATGGAGTGCGCCACTCGACTACCTATCGTGACTCGAGCCTCCTCTCAGCGGTGATTTCCACGGCGGAGATCGGGAATCCCGGGAGCGTCTCGTTGTCGGTGGAAAACCCGGACCCCGCCATCGCTCCTTCGAACCCCGTGACGCTCCAGATCACTGCGAATCCCGTCCTCGCGCTCCACGCCCGCGATCTGGCCTGGGACCCGGTACGCGGCAGGCTGTACGCGTCCGTCCTCTCCGACGATCCTCGCTACCCGGACGACGTAGTCGCCATCGACCCCAACACCGGAGCAATTGTCGACAGCGTACGGCCGGGGCACGGGCCGGCTCAGCTGGCGATCTCAGATGACGCATCTGTCTTGTACGTCGCCGTGGATAGTGAGGTGGGAGTTGCACGCATCGACCTCGCCACCTTCACGCGGGATCTGCTTTTCCCGGTCGGCACCGGGACGTTCGAAACGTTGTGGGCCGGCGATATGTCGGTACTGCCGGGTGCGCCCGGTACGGTGGCCGTGGCCCGGTACAGTCCGAACTTCAGATCGCATCAGGATGGCGTGGCACTATTCGACAACGGGGTCATGCGTCCCGTCGTGACTCCGCGCGGCCAGGGTGGGAATCTCATCGAGTTCTCGTCGGCGACGACCCTCTACGGATACGATTCCGAGACAACGGGTTTCCTGTTGTCCCGGATGGATGTTTCAGATTCTGGGCTCGCCGTGCGCGACGCGACCGAGGGACTGGTGCAGCAGTTTTATGCGGACATCCGTTACGGTAACGGATACATCTTCTCCACCGAAGGGACCGTCATCGACGCCGTTACCGGCAAACTCGTTGCCACGGTGCCCGTCCAAGGGCTGGTGGCCCCCGAGCCTGCCGGTGGTCGGGTGTACTACCTGACCTATACCACACTGTATGCCGTCAGCACCACCACTTGGACCCTGATCGGGACCCAGCCGTCTCCTCCAGGTGCCGACCCCTCCTGGTACAGCGTGACGCGCTGGGGCGACGACGGGTTTGCGTATGTCGGCCCGACGCAGGTGGTCATCTTCCACAGCGACCTTGTGACACGATAGGTCACTGAGCGCCTCGTTTGCTTCGCGCTTCGGGCCCGTCGCGCTCTGATCAAGACTTCTTGTTTCGCTCCTCGAGCCGCCGGATCAGCTTTTCGATTTCCAGCTTGGCACGATTGAGCGCGGGCAAGAGCCGCGCCTGGAGATCCTTCTCGAAATCCTTGCCTTCCTTCTTCCACGTCTGACTGATTTCCGCACCGATGTCTTTCATCACGTCGCGGAACCGCTCCCCCAACTCGCGCCAGGTGGGGAGCGTATCCACTTCGGTCGGCGCGGACGACTCGGTCTTGGTGGGCAGATTGTCCATGACTCCTCCTTGCATTCCCCCGGAAGTACTAGCCGGCGGCCTGTGAAGCGCCGGTGAAAGCTGTGTGTGGTACGCACGAACGGGGTCAGAAGGTTCAGGGGCGCCGGTCCGGGTGGCGCAACCCCCCATGCCACGCTTATTTATCGCCGTGCCGGGACAG
>DATFSB010000305.1:0-3816 GCA_035262825.1 Gemmatimonadales bacterium
GGCGGCCGCCCAGCACATGATAGCGCCCGCGGAACTGGCCGGCACGCTCGATCGCCGACAGGTCCCCGGGCTCCTCCACGACGCACAACAGCGTGGCGTCGCGGCGCGGATCGGCGCAGATGGCGCACGGGTCGGTGTCCGACAAGTTGCCGCACGTACCGCACGCCTGCACTTGCTCCCGCACGCGCCGAATGGCTTCCGCCAGCCGCCCCGCCACTTCGGGGGGCTCTTTCAGCAGGTGAAACGTGAGGCGCTGCGCCGTCTTGCGTCCGATCCCGGGGAGCTTGGCCAGCTCGGCCACGAGATCTTCGATCGCGGACACGAGCGCGGCGTCAGAGCGGCAGCTGGAACGGGAGCGGCAGCCCGGCGGTGAGCTTCTTCACCTCCGCCTGGTACAGCTCGGCGGCGCGCTGCTGGGCCTGGGACACGGCTGCGACGATCAGGTCCTCGAGCAACTCCACGTCACTACCCTTGAGCGCCTCGGGATCGATCTTGATCGACCGGATCTGGCCCCGCCCGTCGGCGGTCGCCTGCACCATGCCCCCGCCCGCCTGTGCCGTGATCGTCTCTTGAGCGAGTCTGGTCTGGATCTCCGACAGCCGTCCCTGGGCCTGCTGGGCCAGCTGGAAAAGACTGGATAAGTCCGCCATGAGCCGAAAGCTAGTTGGCGGGGAAAATGCGTGCAAGTTGCTGAGGCGGCGGGAGATAAGGCGGCGGACGGTGAAGCGGCGGACGGTGAAACGGCGGACGACCGCCGCCTCACCTACCGCCGCCTTTTCTTTTGACCGCCGACTCACCGGACCGCCAAGAATCTCTCCGCCAGCTGAGCAATCCGCTCATCTCCCTCTTTTCTCGCCAGCTTCAAGATCTTCTCGACATGCGGCCGCAGTTTTTTCTCTCCCCACTTGTAACCCGTCGCGAGCTCCGCCGAGTAGGAGTCGCCGACATTGGCACCATCGATCAGCGCGCGCGCCGCCGCGGCGTCGTAGTTCGGGTCGCTCCGGTCAGGCAGGTTGTAGCGCGGCTCGGGGCCGGAGGCGTCTTCGTTGATGAAGGCTCGAGACATGGGCGGACGATAATACGGCGGACGATGAGGCGGCGGGCGATGAAGCGGCGGACGATAGAGCGGCGGTCAGGCGGTCGACGGATTTCGCTTCTTGCTCACGGCAAGGTACAAACGCCAAGTGAGACGACTGGCCCCGGATCGGACCGCGTCGAGCTCTTGCCACTGTAGCTCAGTCAGGTATTCGAGTCGTCGTGCAACGTGCAACAGATACGACACTTCCGACAACGAGCCAATCGAAATATCGAGATACCGACGGAATTCTCCCGTTCCCCGCTTCGCTGAACCCTCAGCGATGTTAGCCGCTGCCGATACTGCTGCCCGACGCGCCTGCGAAATGAGTCCAAAGCGCTCATGAGAAGGAAACGAATTCGTAATGCGGTAGACCCTGATGACGAGTTCGTCGCAGGCCTGCCAAGCTCTAAAGCGCTGGTAGGGCGGCATCAACTTCGAGCCTAGCCCACCCCCCTCAACCAATTCTCAACGACCGCCGCTTCAACGACCGCCCGACTGCCCTCTTTCTGACCGCCGTAGTTCCGACCGCCGCCTCACCGACCGCCGCCTTTTCTTTTGCCCGCCGCCTCACCGACCGCCGCCTTTTTTTCTGACCGCCGCCTAACCCGCCGCTGGCGTCAGTCGCGGTGCTCCCATGAGGTGCTGCAGCATTCTGTGCCGCACGTCGTAGCCCAGCTCGATGCGCTGCTGCGCGATGATTGCTTCCAGCATCTGCGGCAGGTCCAGTGTCGGCCGGTAGCCGATCAGGTCGCGCAGCTTCGAGATATCGGGCAGGCGCCGCGCCATGTCCTCGAATCCCGCCGACTCGTACGCCTCGTCGAACGGCACGTGGACGATCTCCGAGCGGCTGTGGGTCAGCTTCTTCACCAGGTGCGCCAGCTCGCCGATCGAGATGTCCTTGGTGTGGCCGACGTTGAACACCTGGCCCGCCGACGCGGGGTTCTGGATCAGCGCGATCATGGCGTGCGTGGCGTCGCCGACCCAGGTGAAGGAGCGGCGCTGCGAGCCGTCGCCGTAGACGGTGATCGGCTCGCCCGCCAGGGCCTGGCGCACGAAGCGCGGCACCACCATGCCGTACTGACCGGTCTGCCTGGGGCCGATTGTATTGAAGAACCGCAACACGGTGACGGGCAGCCCCGTCTGGCGCGCATAAGCGAGCGCCAGGTGCTCGTCGATGATCTTCGAGGCGGCGTAGCACCAGCGCGACTTGTCGGTGGGGCCGAGCACCAGGTCGCTCGATTCGGAGAAGCGCTCGACGTCGAGCTTGCCGTACACCTCGGAGGTCGAGGCGACGAGGACCTTGGCGCCGCTCTGCGCCGCGAGCTCGAGCACGAACTCCGTCGCCTTGATGTTGGTGGAGATCGTCTGCACCGGCTGATCGACGATGAGCTTCACCCCGACTGCCGCTGCGAGGTGGAAGACGACATCGGCCTGGGGGATCAGCCGGGCGAGTGTGGCGCGGTCGGTCGCCGAGCCCTCGATGAAGGTGAGCCCGGGATGGCCGCCGATGCCGGCGATGTTGCGCTTGCGGCCGGTCGAGAGGTCGTCGAGCACGTCGACCCACCACCCGGTGGCGAGCAGCTCCTCGGCGAGGTGCGAGCCGATGAAGCCCGCTCCGCCGGTGACGAGGGCGCGCGGGCTCATGCGATCACGACTCCAGAGCCCAACTCGGTTCCGTCCTCGTTGGTCCTCACCCCCTGTCCCCCTCTCCCTTCGGGAGAGGGGGCACGAGAGGATGTCTCGTGCACCATGAGCGCAAGGCTCTCATCTGGCTTCCCCTCTCCCGAAGGGAGAGGGGATAAGAGGGGTGAGGACAAACGCGAGAGAGGGTCAGTGGGTGAGGACGCTTCTGGATTCCATTGCACCGCAAACGTCACCACCCTGACCCCGCTCCTGCCGCACACCCTCGTGATCTCGGCACGGCGCAGCGGCGAGAGCGACGGCGACGCCATCACGAGATCGCTCACCTCGAGCCGCGTGAGGATCTCCTCCAGCTCGCCGTTGCCGCCGTGCACCGGGTAGCCGTTGACCTCGGCGCCGGCGAGTCCCTTCTCGTCGTCGACGAAGCCGAGCGGCAGGAAACCAAGCGCGGGGTTGCCGAGCATGTGTCCCAGAGCGCGTCTCCCGGCGCGGCCCGCGCCGTAGATGAGCACGCGCCGCGTCCCGGCGGTGGCGCGCTCGTGTGAGAAGAGCAGCAGGCGTGACAGTAAGCGAGCGCCCACCACAAAGGTCAGCAGCACGTAGGTGTAGAGCAGCCACTCCGGCAGCGGCCACAGCGCCCCGAAGGCGACGAGCCACCCGATCCACGCCAGCACCGAGCCGAGCAGCACGGCGCGCGACGCCTTGATCGCCTCGGCGAGTCCGGCGTTCAAGTACGAGGCGCGATAGATCCCGCCGAGCCGCAGTCCCGCGAGCGTCGCGGCGATGACGACGCCGGCGCGCAGCCAGGCGCCACCGGTCTCGGGTGGGATGCCGTCGAGCAGTGCCGTGGTCGCGAGAAACGCGAGTGACGCCGCAGCGGCGTCGAAGGCGGCGTGCGTCGCTCGGCGGTGCACGAACGGATTGTCGAACAGCGGCAGCAGCGCGCCGCGGTCGAGCAGGCGCAGCTCCTCGTAGAACCAGCGCGTGGCGACGTAGGTGAACGCCAGCGCCGCGAGTACCCCGCCCCACAGTCCCATCCACGGCTGGCTCACCGAGAGGTAGGCGAGCCCGCCGAGCAGCGCGGCGCCGGCGTAGAG
>DATFSB010000306.1:0-6126 GCA_035262825.1 Gemmatimonadales bacterium
GTGACGGACCAGCTGCTCGAGAACGTCCTGGCGATCGGCTACAACGGCAACGCCAAAGGACTCGCCAACCGCTGCGACAGCGCCGTGCCGGGGAGCTGCGGCTGCATTCACTCCGAAATGAATGCTCTCGTCAAGGCGCCCGGCAACGTGCGCGACAAGGTGTTGTTCGTCAGTGCGAGCCCGTGCGTGATGTGCGCCAAGCTCATCATCAACTCGGGCGTGACCCACGTGTTCTACCGCAAGGCGTACCGCGATCCCTCCGGCATCGAAGTGCTCGGCGGGGGCGGCGTCACCACCGTGCAGTACGATCGCTGGGTGAACGAGTGGCGCTAGACTATTGCGGATTGCGGATTATGG
Organism: Gemmatimonadales bacterium; assembly: GCA_035262825.1. Taxonomy (GTDB): domain Bacteria; phylum Gemmatimonadota; class Gemmatimonadetes; order Gemmatimonadales; family GWC2-71-9; genus DASTHG01. Next base: position 358 of record DATFSB010000306.1, read on the forward strand.
AGTGCGGATTGTGATTACGGGATGACCAAGACCGGAGGTCTTTCATGCGCCTCACCGTCGTCTGTGTCCTGTCGTGCAGTCTCGCGTCCGCGTTGTCGGCCCAATCGCTGCTGTTTCGCTCCCCCAACCTTTCCGGGACCTGGGTGCCGGAGCCGGGTGTCGTACAATTCAATTTCCTGCACCGTTTCTACGTCTCTCCGGCGCCGTCCAAAGCCGTCCAAAATTTCCCTACGTTTACAGTCGCCGTCGGCCTTCCCGCGCACACCGCCGTGGGATTCCATTACGCGACACGCTCCGAAGTCGCGTCGACCTTCACCAACGAGTTCGAGCTGTATGCGCGCTGGCAGCACGCGGCAGGCCCCTTCACTCTGTCGGTGACACCTGCTTACAACACGGCGGCCAAGAGTCTCGATGGGGAAGTCGGGATCGACTGGACCGGCGGTCCGCTCACGCTGCTCGGGGCGGTGCGCGGGATGAGCCACGCCTACCGCGTCGACACCATGCGGCTGGCGCTGGCCGGCGGGGCGGTGCTGCGTCTCAACCAGTACGTCGGGCTCTCGGGCGATGTGGCGTCGCTCGTGTCGACGCGGCCCGGAGAGAGCGTCGCGTGGAGCGTCGGCCTGGTGTTCGCGATTCCCAGCTCGCCGCATACCTTCTCGCTGCAGGCCAGCAACGTGGACGTGAACAGCATGGAGGGCGCCTCCCGCAGGAGCCCGCTGCTCGCCGGCTTCACCAAGAAGCCGCTCTACGGATTCGAGTTCACCATTCCGCTGCACCTGTCACGGTTCGGGGTCTGGTTTCACAAGTCGACCAGGGCGGCCGTCTCCGGCGACGTCAACGCACCGGTCGGCGCAACCGTGACGATGGGCGCGATGAAGTTCCACGCCGATACGGTCGTCATCGCAGTCGGCCAGGCGGTCCGCTGGAATAACGCCGATCCCCTGGGGCACACCGTGACGTTAGACAACGGCGAGCCCGGCTCGGCGCTGATCGACCCCAACGGCGCCTACGTGCACCGTTTCGATCGCGCCGGAACGTTCACCTATCACTGTACTCCTCATCCGTTCATGAAAGGTGTGGTAGTGGTGAAGTGAGCTCTCTGACACAAACCGAGCCGCTCGTGCCCCCTCTCCCGAAGGGAGAGGGGGACAGGGGGAGAGTTACAGTGAAAGGCGTGGTGGTGGTGAAGTGAGCGACGAGCTCGATCGCCTGTTCGAGTGCCTCGTCGAGGCCCTGTCCCGGGACGCGCGGCTGGCGCTTCCCTTCCCGGCCGCCGACCTGTACGAGCGCCTCGTCCCCTACCGCTCCAACCGGTCGCGGCTGAAGGTGGCCACGCACCAGGACTACGAGATGGCGGTGCTGCGGCTGCTGGCGGGAGAGCGCGGTCTGGTGCAGCTCGATCCCCCCGACGTCCGCGAGGGAATGCAGCGGGAAGTCACGGCCACGAACCCGGACACCGCGTTCTTCCGGAACTTCCCCGACGCGCGCGTGATGATCAATCGCTTCGCGGCCGAGCGGGTGTTGCGCGGCGACATGGCGGGGTACGCCCCACCGCAACCGGTGCGCGAGCGGGAGGAGCCGGAGCTGATCGACGAAGACCCGGAGGAAGAGGAGCCGGTCAGCTGGACGTCGGAGAACCCGATTCCTCCCGTGCTGTTCCCGAACATCGAGCGGGCGGACGTCGAGGACGCGCCGGGGTTCGAGCCAAGCGCCCCGGCGTTCGAGCTGGCCGACGCCGAAGAGGCGGTGCCGCCGCGGCAGTGTCCGTATTGCGGCGGCTCGCTGCCGGCGAACCGCAAAGTCAATTTCTGCCCGCACTGCGGTCAGCCACCATCGGGGGAGCTGAAGTGCCCCGCGTGCGGCAGCGAGGTCGACGTCGGATGGGCATACTGCATCGGGTGCGGTCGCGCGACGGGGTTCGAATGAAGGCTGTCGGCTGTCAGCTGTCAGCTATCAGCTGATGTCGCGTACATACCGCGTCGCGGTCATCGCCGGTGACGGCATCGGACCCGAAGTCATCGAGGCCGCGATACCGGTGGTTGAGCGTGCCGCTTCCCAGGACGGCGCGTCGCTCAGCTGGGAGCGCCTTCCCTACTCCGCCGACCACTACCTCAGGACCGGCGAGACCCTCCCCGACCCCGCCTTCAATCATTTGCGGGACGACGTGGACGCGATTTTCCTGGGGGCGATCGGCGACCCGCGCGTCCCCGGCAACGAGCATGCGCGGGACATTCTGCTCGGGCTGCGGTTCCGGCTCGATCTGTACGTCAATTTCCGGCCGGTGACGTTGCTGCATCCGGAGCTGACGCCGCTCCGGTCGGATGGGCGGATCGGCGGATCGGCGGATGGTAAAATGAACAATCCGTCCATCCGACCATCCGGCGATCCGGCTATCGATTTCGTGATTTTTCGGGAAAACACCGAAGGAGTCTACCTCGGGCGTGGACGCATTTCCGGAGACGAGTACGTCGCCGAGGAGATCAATACCGCGAAAGGGGTCGACCGGATCATCCGCGCCGCGTTCGACTGGGCACGCACCCACGGGAAGACGCGCGTGACGATGAGTGACAAGTCGAATGCCATCCCGGCCCATCGCATCTGGCAAGAACGCTTCAAGGCCGTCGCGGCGGAGTACCCCGAGATCGCGACAGAGCACCGCTTCGTCGACGCCCTCGCCCTCGAGATGGTGCGCGACCCCGGCCGCTTCCAGGTCATCGTCACCAACAACCTGTATGGCGACATCCTCTCCGACCTGGGCGCGGGCCTCGTGGGCGGACTGGGCCTCGCGGCCAGCGCCAACCTCCATCCCGGCAGGCGGGGACTGTTCGAGCCGGTGCACGGCTCGGCTCCGCCACTCGCCGGCAAGGGCGTCGCGAACCCCATGGCCGCGATCCTCACCGGAGCCCTGATGCTCGAGAGCCTCGGCCACGCAGACGCCGCGCGCGCGATCGAGCGCGCCGTCCGCGATGCCCTCGCCGCCGGTGTGCGCACGATGGATATCGGCGGCGCCACGTCGACCACCGCCGCCGCCGCCGCGGTCCTGGAGCGCTTGTGACGTACCACCTCCTGCTGTTGAGCGCGATCATTCAAATACCAAGGCCTTCGACCATGGCCCACCGTTCGACCGTCTTCGCTCCCCACGGGATGATCGCGACCAGCCAGCCGCTCGCCACCGCGGCGGGGCTGGCGGTGCTGCAGCGCGGCGGTAACGCCGTCGACGCCGCCGTAACGGCCGCGGCGGTGCTCAACGTCGTCGAGCCCATGATGACCGGCATCGGCGGCGACATGTTCGCGATTGTCTGGAACGCGAAGGACCATACCCTCATCGGCCTCAACGCCAGCGGTCGCGCCGGGAGCCTCATGACTCGCGACGCGTTGCTCGCCCGCGGCCACACCGCGATGCCCCAGGAGACGGTCGAAGATGTGACGGTCCCGGGCGCACTCTCGGGGTGGGAAGCCCTGCTGCAGCGCTACGGGACGATCACTCTGGAGCAGGCGCTGCAGCCGGCAATCGGATATGCCGAAGAGGGATTCCCGGTCACGCCGATCATCGCCCAGGACTGGGCCGGCGAAGCGGCACGGCTCGCCCGCGATCCCGGAGCACGCGCCACGTTTCTCGTGGACGGGACTCGCGCACCCAAGCCCGGCGAATGGGTCCGGAATCCCGATCTCGCCCGGACCATGCGGCTGATCGCGACCCGGGGACCCGATGTGTTCTACGGCGGGGAACTGGGCCGCACCATCGTCGACCGGGTCCGCGAGCTGGGCGGCTACCTCACGATCGACGACCTGCGCCATCACCGTCCCGAATGGGTGACGCCGATCTCGGCGCCGTTCCACGGCTACCGCGTCTGGGAGCTGCCGCCGAACGGTCAGGGCGTGGCCACGCTCGAGATGCTGCGCATCCTCGAGGCCTACGATCTGCGCGCCCTGGGACACAACTCCGCCGCCTACCTCCACCTGCTGATCGAGACGAAAAAGCTGGCGTACGCCGACATCGCTCACTACGTCGGGGAGCCCGGCGCCATGACGATCACCCCGGACGCACTGCTCGCCGATCCCTTCGTGGCGGCACGACGGGCCCGCATCGACACCGCCCGTGCCCAGGACCGTCCGGCGCCCGGCAAGGCGCTGACGGCGAGCGAAACGATCTACCTCACCGTCGCCGACTCGGCCGGCAACATGGTTTCGTTCATCAACTCGCTGTATGACTTGTTCGGATCGGGCGTGGTCGTACCGGGCACCGGCTTCGCGCTGCAGGACCGCGGCGCCGGGTTCACCCTCGAGCAGGGATTGGCCAACACGGTGGCGCCGGGGAAGCGGCCGTTCCACACCATCATCCCTGCCTTCGTAACGCACGCCGGGTCGAACGGTGCGGACGAGCCGTGGATGTCGTTCGGCGTCATGGGCGGCTCGATGCAACCACAGGGCCACGTCCAGGTACTGCTCAACCTCCTGGTCTTCGGGATGGACCTGCAGGATGCCATCGATGCACCGCGGTTCCGCCATCTCGACGGGTTGCGCGTGGCGCTCGAGCCCGCGATCGGCGACGCGGTGCGGCGCCAGCTCACTGCGCTCGGCCACACGATCGTCGCTGACAGCGGGGTGGCGTTCGGCGGCGCGCAGGCGATCCTGCGGCTGCCGCGCGGCTACGCCGGCGGCTCGGATCCGCGGAAAGACGGCATGGCGGCGGGCCATTGAGCGGGGAAGGCGGCGGCCTCGTCCGGTCGCTGCGGCAGGGCGACCTCGTCCTCGTCGTCATCGGAACGGTGATCGGATCCGGGATATGGCTCGTACCCGGGACTGTGTTGCGCAACACCGCCGGCGACCCCGGCGTGGCACTCGTCGTCTGGCTCGTAGGCGGCGTCTGCTCGCTGCTCGGCGCACTGACGTTCGCCGAGCTGGGGTCCTCGTATCCCGACGCCGGGGGCTCGTATACCTACGTGCGTGAAGCGTTCGGCACGTTCCCCGCATTTCTGCTCGGCTGGACGCTGTTTCTCGCCATCAACACCGGGTCGACCGCGACGCTGGCCAGAGCGTTCGCCACGTATGCCGACGAGCTCGTGCCGCTCGGAGAGACCGGCAAGAAGCTGGTGCCGGCTCTGATGATCGTCGTGGTGAGCGCCGTGAACATGCGCGGCGTGCGCCACGCGGCGACGGTGCAGAACTGGAGCACCGCGGTGAAGGTCGGAGCGATTCTGGTGCTGGCGATCGCCGGCCTCACCCTCGGGCACAACGGCGCGGTGAGCGCCGGCCGTGCGTTCACCACGTCACCGTCGAGCGCGTTGTTCTCCGGAGCGGGTGTGGCGCTCCTCGGGGTGCTGTGGGCCTACGAAGGCTGGATCAACGTCACGAACTCGGCCGGCGAAGCGCTCGATCCGCAACGCACGTTTTCGCGCGGCATCGTGATCGGCACCGCGGCGCTCGTCGCGCTCTACCTGCTCGCCAACATCGGCTATCTCGCGACGCTCGGCCCCGAGGGCGTCGCCGGGTCGCAACGCGTCGCCGCCGATGCGGTGCGCGTGCTCTTCGGCCCCGTCGCGGCGAAGCTCGTCAGCGCCGCCGTCCTCGTCTCCGTGTTCAGCGCCGCCAACGGTCTCGCCCTCACCGGCCCGCGGATGTACTACGCCATGGGACGGGACGGCGTCTTCTTCCGGTCGCTGGGGCTCGTGCATCCCCGGTTCGGAACGCCGGCGATCGCGATCGCGGCGGGTGGCGCCTGGGCGATCCTGCTCTCGCTCCGGGGCAACTTCGAGCAGCTGCTGACGT
>DATFSB010000307.1:0-5048 GCA_035262825.1 Gemmatimonadales bacterium
TCTCGGGGGACTGGCCCGTTGGGCAGTCCCCCGATAAGTTTGCGCCGCTTTTTACTCGCCGTAATTCGCCCTTTCCGTCTCTCGTTCGACCGGAGCGCATACTGGAACTCCCCGGCGCGCATCGTTTCCCCCTGGCCTGGCTGTACGAGGCGGCCAGCGCTCCCATCCAGTACCGGGCGCTTACAGAAGTCGCTCCAGTGTCGCAGCGCGATCCAGAACGCGTGGCGGCGCTGAAGGCCGCCGTGCTCGCGGACAAGGTGGCTACGGCGATCGCGCGCAAGCAGAAGGAGAGCGGGCTGTGGGGCGGGAATCTGCTGGGCTACGCCGCGAGCAAGGTGTACGGGTGGAAAGAAGCGGGCACGATCTTCCAGTACCGGCGCTTGATCGAGCTGGGCTGGGACCCCGACACCCACCCCTTCAAGCTGGCAGACCGGTTTCTGTTTCGGCTGCTGTCGCGCGATGAGGATCCGGCGCTGCTGGTCGAATTTCAGCGCCCCGCCAAGAGTGACCCGGGATTGGGCGTCTGGGCCCGGAACATGTCCCGCGAGGGTGCCGCAGCTGCGCTGGCACGCGCCGGCCGGGTCGAGGACCCCCGTCTGCGGGGGGCCGCCCACAAGATCGCGAGCGACATCTCGACCTATCTGCGCAGCGAGCTGATCCAGAAGCCGTTCCGTAAGCAGTCGGGGAAGACGATTCTCGATCCGGCTGCCACTCCGCCCACGATCTTCGGCGTGGAAGTGCTGGCGTACATGCCTGCCGTGCAACGCGAGCGGTCGGGATTCGTGGAGCGGCTGGCGGCCTACTTCTCGACGCCGGCACCGAAGCGCGCATTCTTCGTCCTCGCGGGCCGCAAGTTCTTCAAGCCGGTATTCGAGCTGCTCGGCGACCCACTGCGGGCCGACGCGCAGGGACATGTCCCCGATGTGCCATTCGCCGTATACTGGCTCGAGCTCATGGCCCGGTTGGGGGTCGTGCGCCAGATCCCCAGCGCGTCCAAAGTCCTCGCCAGGCTGTTCAGTGAGTGTGACGACCAGGGCGTCTGGACTCCGAAAAACCTGCGAGGACTGCCGAAGAGCGATAGCCCGGTCGTGGCGCACTGGTTTCCGCTCGAGGGACCTGGGAAGAGCCCGGCGCAACGCCAGACGGATATCACCTTCCGGCTGGGGCTGATCGCGCGGTTGATGGGGATTCCTGTCGAAATCGGTTGATGTAGATTAGTAGTAGCTATTGCTACTACTGAGATAGACCTCACCCCTTTCGGATTCACCCCGACCGAATCGAGCGTGTATCGCGCATTGCTCGAGCTCGGCCCCTCCACGGGATATGCCATTGCCCGGACCGCTGGGTATGCCCGGGCAAATGCCTATGCCGCGCTCGAGGGACTGCTGCGGCGTGGGGCCGCGCAGCGCGGCAGCGGGCGTCCGGCTCGCTACCGTGCAACCGACCCGCAGTCACTCCTCGTACAGCTCGCAGGTGAGCAGGGGGAGCGGCTGGAGCGATTGGCGCGCGCGGTGGCCGGCCTCCACAAGCCGGTCGAGCCGATAACCCGCGTCCTGGAAGGCGCGCGAGCGATCGCCAATGCGATCCAGCAGCTCGTGGCACGGGCCGCTCAGGGTGTGGAGGGAGTCGTAGCATCCGAGTTGTGGACTCCCACGCTGCCTGCATGGCGCCATGCGGCGCGCCACGCCAAGGTCCAGGTTCGCATCAGCGGCGATGCAGCGGATCCCGAGGGGCTGGCGGCGGGCCGCATTACCGCGGATGCGCCGACGACACTGGTCGTTGACAACCAGTTCACGCTTGCGGCAACGGGAAGCGGGGCCGCTATGACGGCAGTGTGGAGCGGCCATCCACTCATCGTCTTGCTCGCCCGCACCAACCTCGGAGGGCCGGCCTGAAGCCTCGATCGCTCACCGTCTCGGGTCTCGCAGTATTGGCAGCGTGTCGTGCCGCTCCGATCCCGGAATCTCAAGCATTCCCGGCCGGGACTGCGCTCGTAGCGAAGTACGTCGTGGTGGACAGTAGCAGGCTGCGCGTCCTGGACGTCGGCCGAGGGCCCGCCGTCGTCCTGGTCCACGGCCTCGCCGCTTCGATGTATTCGTGGCGCTACACGATCGACCCCCTGGTTGCGGCAGGTTATCGCGTGGTCGCCTATGACAACCGGGGGTTCGGTTACTCCGACAAGCCCGCCACAGGGTACTCGAACGTTGCTTACGTCCACCTGCTGTTCGGCCTGCTCGATTCGCTGGGTGTCTCGGACGCCGTCCTGGTGGGCCACTCGATGGGGGGAGCGATTGTCGCGGATGCGGCGCTGGCGCGGCCCGAGCGTGTGCGGGGGCTCGTCCTGGTGGACGCGGCGGGGTTGGGAGTAGGGATGCCGTTCATGCTGCGTGTGGCTAAGTGGCCGATCGTCGGACCGCTATTCGATCACCTCAGGGGACGCGGCGCGACCGGGAATATTCTGCGCGGTATCTATGGGGACCCCTCGCGCGTCACGGAGCAGCAGATCGATCAGTACTATGCGCCGGTCGCCCTCCCCAATTTTGGTCGTGGACTGCGCGGGATCCTGCACGAATTCAGCTTCGAAGACCTCCAGGGGCGACTGGGGTTGATCATGACCCCGACGCTCGTCATGTGGGGGACCCGGGACCGCGTGATCCCGCAGCAGATCGGCGAAGTGATGGCGGCGCAGCTGCCCCACTCCTCGCTGGCCCGCTTCCAGACAGCCGGGCACGCGCTCCCCGAGGAGAGTCCCGAGGAGTTCAATCGCGTCTTGATCGGCTATTTGAAGTCGGGACTCCCGGCGGCCCCGGCGAACCTGGCGCTCAACGACCAGCAATAGTATTTTCTCAACCGCCCGGTTGAGGAAAGTATGCCATGGCTCGCAAACTCAATAACGACAGCGCAGTACGCATTGCCGCCGCAGCGAAGCAGGAGTTCGCCAAACGCGGCTTCGCCGGTGCCAGAGTCGAGCGGATCGCCCGTGCAGCAGGGGTCAACAAACAGCTGCTTTTCTACTACTTCCAATCGAAGCGAGGACTGTTTCAGGCAGCGGTGCGCCGGGCCATGTCGGAGCTCGAAGCTGCACTCGCGTCCTCGGCGCAGCTTTCGGGGCGACCACTCGACCGGCTGCGCCAGCTCCTCACGACACTGTACGAGTTCCTCGAACAGCACCCCGACCTTGTCGGGCTGCTGGCTCACGCCGAACGTCCCGACGGTACTCCCCTAGCTCCGCCAATCCGGCACATCGTCGTGCTGCTCGCCGAGGGGCAGGGCCTCGGCCTGGTACGCGACGATGTCGACCCGCATGTAGCGGCGGCACAGGCGCTCATCCTGATGCTGGGATACTTGCGACTCGAGCCAATCATCGCCGCCAGTGCGCCGCCGCTCGGCGTCGACGAACCGGCGTTACGGGAGCGGTGGCGGCGAGCAGCGGTCGACCTCGTGGTGAACGGCGTGCGCGCCGGCTAGTCGGCCCCCACTCCGGCCCCCGCGTTGAGCAGCGCTACTGGGGAGCCCGCGTGGTTGAAAAGTGATACTGGCCTGATCCGACGACGACGACGACGTCGTTACCCCGTTGTTGGACCTCGCGAATCCCTGCGACGCTGTTAATGGGGCGCCCACTCTCCTGAACGCGATCAACTTGCGTACCCGACAGGCTAACGGTCGCGCTCGTGTTTACAGGGACCGTCACGTCGAGGGCAAACCGCCCGCCGGCGACGTTCCACGCCGAAGCGAGAGTGCCGTAGGGTGTTTCGAGCGACGCCCGTGCGCTCGTCAGCCCGGCACCAACGCGCGGCGCTATGCGCGATCGCTTGTATCCCGCAGCGCTGGAATCGAGATCGATGCCGCCGATGTTGCGGTACATCCAGTCGCCGACGGCTCCGAAGGCGTAGTGGTTGAATGAATTCATTCCCGGGTCCTCGAACGAGCTGTCGGGGCGGATTCCGTCCCAGCGCTCCCACATCGTTGTCGCGCCGCGCGTGATCGGATACAACCACGACGGATAGGACCGCTGCGTCAACAGCGCGAAGGCGAGGGGGAGGTGATCCGTGCCGCTCAAAGTGTGGAGCAGGACTGGCGTACCGAGGAACCCCGTCGTGAGATGCACACCTCGTCCGCGGACGTCGTCCGCCAGCCGGTTTCCGGCAGCGGCGACAATCGAGTCCGGGAGCAGGCCGAACGCGATCGCCAGGGCATAGGCGGTTTGTGTGTTCTCCCCGACACGGCCCGCTCCCGACACGAACTCGCGATCGAACGCGTCGCGGATCGCGCGGAAGCGAGACAGGTATCGGGCCGCTTCGTCGCCTTTCCCAAGCACCGTCGCGGCTCGTGCCACGAGATCGGTGGAGTGAGCCAGATACGCTGTCGCGATCAGGTCGGTGCTGGTCGTGGCGCCCGGATAAGAGGGATCGTCGCTGTGCAGGGCGAGCCAATCGCCGAACTGCCACCCCGGTCGCCAGATCAGGTCCGTGCCGGCGCGACGGTGCATGTAATCGACCCACGCGCGCATGCTCGGATACTGGCGCTCCAGCAGCCGCCGGTCCCCATAGACCTGATACATCGTCCACGGAATGATCACCGCCGCATCCGACCATCCCGCCGTACCGCCGAAGTGCACGGAGTCCCGGAACAGATTGGGAATCACCCAGGGGACGATGCCGCTCGTGTCCTGATCGGCCGCGAGATCCGCGAGCCACTTCGCGAAGAATCCGGCGACGTCCATGTTGTAGGCGGCAGTGCGCGAGAACACCTGGGCATCGCCGGTCCATCCCAGACGCTCATCGCGCTGCGGACAATCGGTCGGCACGTCGAGGAAATTGCTGCGCTCTCCCCAGACGATGTTGCGCTGCAGCCGGTTCAGGAGCGAGTCCGATGTCTCGAACGTCCCCGTCTGCGCGAGGTCGGAGGACACCGCGATCCCCGTGATCGTGCTCGAATCCGCCGGACCGGGGAGCCCTGCAGCGGCGACGTAGCGGAACCCGTGAAACGTGAAGTGCGGCTCGTAGCGCTCTTCGCCCTCACCCTTGAGGGTGTAGCGATCGGTCTGC
>DATFSB010000308.1:0-9488 GCA_035262825.1 Gemmatimonadales bacterium
TTGAAGAACCGCACCGGCTTCGCTGCCGGCATCGGGATTTCGGGCACCGGGCTGATCGGGTTCGGCGTCGAGGGGCTCTACGCGCAGCGCGGCGTGGTCAGCAACACGAACGGTGATTCCTGGAAGCTCAACTACGTCGACGTGCCGGTGTACCTGCGCGTCGGGATTCCGACGCCCGGCATCGCGCCATACGCGTACGCTGGCCCGCAGTTCTCGTTCGAGGTGAACTGCAACGCCGGTGGTGGCGCGACCTGTCCCGACAACGGGCGTCCCAAGACGACCTATGCGGCGGTCCTGGGCGGCGGCGCGCGGCTTGGTGCGCAGAGCGGCTTTACGATCGAAGGACGCTACATCTACGGTCTCAACGACCTGAAGCTCAGCACCGTAACGTCCTCGCAGAGCTACAAGACGCGGTCGTTCCTGATTCTCGCCGGCTTCACGTTCTAAGCTGATCCCACGGCCCCCCAAGGGTTACCTTGGGGGGCATGCCGTTCCTGCAAGCCGCGTTGAATGGAGCCCGGCGTCGGGAGGACTATCCGACGATCCCGTGGACCTCCGATGCGCTGGCGCAGTCCGCGGCCGAGGCCGTTACGGCCGGCGCCGCGGCGATCCACGTACACGTGCGTGATGGACGCGGTTCGGAGAGCCTCGAGCCCGCCGACGTCACGCGCACCGTCCAGGCGCTGCGGTCCGCCGTGCCGGGCGTACCGATCGGCGTCAGCACGGGGGCCTGGATCGTCCCCAACACCGAGCGGCGCCACCAGCTGGTGGCGAGCTGGACGGAGCTCCCGGATTACGCGTCGGTGAACTTCGACGAACCGGGGTCGGAACTCCTGGCCTCGTTGCTCGTCGCGCGGGGCATCGGCATCGAAGCGGGCGCAGCCAATACCAATGCCGCGGCACGGCTGGCCCGAAGTGGATTGGCGCCGGGCTGCCTCCGCGTTCTGCTGGAGCCCATGGTGCCGGATCTCGACGACGCCGTGCGGCTCCTGCAGGATGTCGAAACGATGCTCGACCAGGCGGCAATCACGATCCCCAGGCTGCTGCACGGCATCGACGGCACCGCGTGGCCGATGATCGGCGAGGCCGCGCGACGAGGGCTTCAGACACGCATCGGTTTCGAGGACACGGTCACGCTCCCGGACGGCAGCCCGGCACCGAGCAACGCCGCCCTCGTCGCGGCGGCGCGGCGGTTCTTCGATGACTGATCACCTGGACGCGGCGATCGCCGAAGCGGAGCAGGGCGCTCGGGAGGGCGGCATCCCCATCGGTTCCGTCCTCGTGCACGACGGGCGCATCCTCGGCCGCGGGCACAACCGCCGCGTGCAACAAGGGAGCGCCGTCCTGCACGCCGAAATGGACGCGCTCGAGCGCGCCGGCCGGCATCCCGCCGCGGTGTACCGGGCGGCCACCCTGTACACGACGCTGTCGCCCTGCGCCATGTGCAGCGGGGCGATCCTGTTGTACGGCATCCCGCGGGTGATCGTCGGGGAAAACCGGACGTTCCTCGGCGAGGAGGAGCTGTTACGGTCCCGCGGCGTGACCATCGAAGTGCGGCAGGATGCTCGCTGCGAAGCATTGATGGCACGATTCATTACAACGCATCCGGAGCTGTGGCACGAGGATATCGGGCAGAACGGGTAGCGCACGCGGCGCATCCGACATACAGTTTTCGGAGGGATCTCCGATGACCGACGACACACATCGCACCATCACGCGCCGGGAAATGCTCGCCGCCTCCGCTGGAGCTGCGTTAGTGGCTCTGGAGAGCAGTGCACCCTCGCTCGCGGCAGCACAAGAACCGACCGCCCGACCAGCCGACCGCCCGTTAGCAGCCGGCCGCCTGAAGCAGTCTGTGTGCCGCTGGCCCTATGGCTCCATCCCGCTCCCCGAGTTCTGCAAGGCAATCAAGGCGATGGGTCTCGACGGCATCGACCTGCTGCAGCCGGCGGAGTGGCCGGTGGCGCGCGATGCCGGGCTCGTGGTGTCGATGGGCTACCCCGCGGATCGCCGCGACTTCATCGCATTCGGGTTCAACGATCGCAGCCACCATAAACAGCTGATCGAGGAGCTCACCCGCACGATTCCACTCGCCCAGGCAGCGGGCGTTGCCAACGTGATCACGATGTTCGGCAACCGGGCGGGCATCAGCGACACAGACGGCATCGCCGCCTGCATCGCAGGGCTGCGCCAGGTCGCGCCGGTCGCGGAAGCGCACGGCGTGACGGTGTGCGTCGAGCTGTTGAACAGCAAAGTCGATCACAAGGATTATCAGGGCGACCATACCGCCTTCGGAGTCAAGGTGATGGACGGGGTCGGCTCGCCGCGCGTCAAGCTGCTGTACGACATCTATCACATGCAGATCATGGAAGGCGACGTGATCCGGACGCTGCGCGACTCGATCGCCCATATCGGCCACATCCACACCGGCGGCGTTCCCGGCCGGCACGAGATCGACGACACCCAGGAGTTGAACTACCGGGCGGTGGCGCGCGCGCTCGCCGACGCGGGCTTTACGGGCTTCGTCGCCCACGAATTCATGCCGACCGCCGCCGATCCACTCACCTCGCTCCGCGCGGCCGTCGCGATCTGTACGGTGTGACGCTCAGCATCACGTTCCGGCAGCCGGCGTTTTCCCCAGCGGAAGCGGAAGAGATTCTGTCCCGTCGCTACGGCGGGGCGGGGAACGTCCGCGCCCTGCCGAGCGAGCGCGACCAGAATTTCCTGGTGCGCTTCGCCGACGGCCGCCGCGCCGTGCTCAAGATCTCGCACGCGGGGGAAGAGCGCGGCATCCTCGAGCTGCAGCATCAGGCCCTGAAGCGGCTCGCCGAGCGGGCGCCCGGGGTCGCCGTGCCCCGCATTCTCCCGGCCACCGACGGCACTGAGATCCTCGAGACTCCGGGGAGTGAAGGAGAATCGCATTACGTCCGCCTGCTCGCGTGGATCAACGGAGCGACGCTCGCCGAAGTCCGGCCGCATACCCCGGAGCTGCTCGAGAGCCTGGGACGGGTGATCGGGCAGGTCGACGTCGGGCTCGAGGGACTCGAAGCCGCGTCGGCGCGGCGGCCGTTGAAGTGGGACCTGGCCCGCGCGGGATGGATCCGAGAGCACCTCGATGCGATCGACGACCACGCGCGACGCGCCCTGGTCCAGACCGTGCTCGACCGCTACGACGAGGAAATCACCCCCGCACTCCCGGGTGTGCGCAGCGGCATCATCTATAACGACGCCAACGACCACAACGTGCTGGTGCGCGGCGACGACCCGTGGACCCGTCGCGTCAGCGGCGTGATCGACTTCGGCGACCTGGTGGACAGCGCGGTGATCTGCGATCTCGCCATCGCCGCCGCCTACGCCTCGCTCGGGAAGGCGGATCCCATCACCGCCGCGGCGCGCGTCGTGGCGGGCTATCAGTCGGTCCGCCAGATCACCGAGCCGGAGAGCGACCTGCTCGACGGCCTCATCGCGACCCGCCTCGCCGTGAGCGTCGTCAATGCCGCGATCCAGCGGGCCGCGGTTCCCGGCAACGCCTACCTGACGGTGAGCGAAACCGCCGCATGGGCCTCCCTCGAGCGCCTGCTCGCCCTCCCGCAGCGCCTCTGCCGCGTCGTGCTGCGCGACGCTTGTGGCCTCGCCGGCGTCGCGACCGCCCCCGCCGTCGAAGCGTGGCTGCACGCGCACCCCGACGAGCTCGGACCGCTCGTGTCGCCCGACTGGAGCGCCAACGCCCGCGTGGTCGACCTCTCCGTTTCGAGCCTGCTGATCGGCGATCTGGACGTGGCCCAGGATGCGGCGGCGTTCGGCCGGGCGATCGCCGACGCCACCGTCGCGCAGGGAGCGACGATGAGCGTGGGCCGTTACGACGAGCCGCGGCTCGTGTACACGAGCGACGCCTTCCGGGTCGAGGGCAACGATGGACCGGAATGGCGCACCGTCCACATCGGCCTCGACCTGTTTCTCCCCCCCGGCACGCCCGTGTTCGCGCCGCTCGGCGGCGTCGTGCATTCGTTCCGGGACAACGCGGCCAAGAAGGATTACGGCCCAACCGTGATCCTGAAGCATACCGTCGACGGCGGCCGGATCGCGTTCTACACACTGTACGGGCACCTCGACCGCGACTCGCTCGGCTGGCTGCGACCGGGCCAGCCGGTCGCTCTGGGAAGTGTCGTCGGGCGTGTGGGAGATGTAGACGTCAACGGCGGTTGGGCCCCACACCTCCATTTTCAGATCGTCACCGATCTGCTCGAATATCAGGGAGACTTTCCGGGCGTCGCCCGCCCGACCCAACGCTCGGCGTGGAAGAGCCTGTCGCCCGATCCCAATTTGATCGCACGCATTCCGGCGGAGCGGTTTCCGCCGGCGCTCCAGCCGCTGCCACAATTGATGGAGAAGCGGCGCCAGCACCTCGGACCGTCGCTCAGCATCGCCTACCGGCGTCCGCTCGAGATCGTGCGCGGCTGGCGCCAGTACCTGTACGATGCCGCCGGACACCGCTACCTCGACGCCGTGAACAACGTGCCGCACGTGGGGCACAGCCACCCTCGCGTCGTGCGCGCCGGGCAGCAGCAGATGGCGGTGCTCAACACCAACACCCGCTATCTGCACGAGCTGATCGTGCGCTACGCCGAACGGCTCGGGTCCACCCTGCCGTCGTCACTCTCGGTCTGCTATTTCGTCAATTCCGGGAGCGAGGCGAACGAGCTGGCGCTGCGCCTCGCCCGCGCCTACACCGGCAAGCGCGACGTGATCGTCGTCGACGGCGCCTACCACGGCAACACATCGACGCTCGTCGACGTGAGTCCGTACAAGCACGACGGACCGGGCGGGTCGGGCGCTCCGGCCTGGGTCCACAAGATCCCGATGCCCGATCTGTATCGTGGGCGCTTTCACAAGGACGAACCCGCGGCCGGTGAGCGCTACGGCACGTTCGTCGCTGAAGCCGTCGGCCGTATCCGGGCGCGGGGCACCCAGCCCGCGGCGTTCCTGTGCGAATCCATCCTCTCCTCCGCCGGCCAGATCGTCCTGCCGGACGGCTTTCTCGCCGCTGCCTACGGCCATACCCGGAAGGCCGGCGGGGTCTGCATCGCCGACGAAGTGCAGACGGGATTCGGCCGCGTCGGCAGCCACTTCTGGGCCTTCGAGACGCAGGATGTCGTCCCCGACATCGTGACCCTCGGCAAGCCGATGGGGAACGGCCATCCGATCGGAGCGGTGATCACCACTCCGGAGATCGCTGCGGCGTTCGCGAACGGGATGGAGTACTTCAGCACCTACGGGGGCAACCCGGTGTCGTGCGCTATCGGACTCGCCGTACTGGACGTGATCAGCGACGAGGATCTGCAGCGCAATGCGCGCACCGTCGGCCAGGACCTGCTCGCCGGCCTGCGCGAGCTCGGCGCGCGCCACCCGCTGATCGGCGATGTGCGCGGGCTGGGCCTGTTCATCGGTGTGGAGCTGGTGCGCGACCGGATCACGCTCGAGCCTGCGGCCGAGGAGGCCGGGTACGTCGCCAGTCGCATGCGCGAGAAGGGGGTGCTGGTCAGCACCGACGGCCCGCTGCACAACGTGTTGAAGATCAAGCCGCCGCTCGTGTTCACCGGGGAGGACGCCGCGCACCTCGTGGCGACGCTCGACGCCGTACTCGGGGAAGGCTCCGGGGCGGTCCCCGCCTAGAACGTGCGGTACGCCGTCAGGCTGACGTTGCGCGGCGCGCCGGGGTTCTTCTCCATCACATCGACGTAGAAGGTCTGGAACAGGTTTGTCACCTTCGCCTGCAACGCCACACCCGCCACGCGATAGCCCATCCGCAAATCGAATACGGTGATCGTGCCGCGCGGATCGAGCGGGTATTGCAGCACTTCCTGCACGCGGCTGCGGAACCGCATATCGAGCGCCACGAGACCCCGCAGCGCCGTCACCGTGCCGGTGACGTTGTGGCGCGAGCGATAGACGAGCGGCAGCCCCGTATCCAGGTCCTTGCTGTCGAGCAGCAGATACGACCCCTCGAGCGCCACCAGGTCGCCGCCCAGCCCGGTCTTGACGCTGACGTCGAGACCGCGCACCCGGGCGCGATTGAGGTTGCAGAAGGTGTAGGTCGAGAAGTTTACCGCGCAGGGCGCGATCAGGTCGCGGTATTGGCTCTCGAACAACGACGCGTCGAAGCGCAGGCCGACGATCGGCGTCGCGGTGGCACCCGCCTCGGCAGACCAGACCCGCTCGCTCTTCAAGTCGGGATTGGGAACGACGCGGATGCCGAATTGTGTCGTATTGACGAATTGCTCGATGGCGCTGGGTGAGCGGAAGCCGTGCGCCACCGACATCCGCGTCGACAAACCGCCGCCGGGCCGGAACGTCACACCGATCTTGGGACTGGGCGACCACTCCGGTTGGCCGCCCGAAGCGTCGTGGTAGTCGAGTCGTGCGCCGAGCGAGGCCGTCCACCGGTCCGACAGGCGCAGGCCATCCTGCACGAACAACGCGTCGTCGTTGATGTGGTGGGGGCCCAGAAAGTTCGACGCCACGATCGTGTGGGCGACGTCGGTTCCGAAATCGAGCGCGTGCCGCCCGGTCGTGAGCGACACATCGGCCGTGGCCCCCAACCGGGTCGCCCGATGATGGTCGGAGTTCGAGTCGCTCGGGAAATAATTCTGCACGCTGTTGTAGTTGACGTAGGGGCTGATGCGCAGCAGGGTCGTGGCCCCGGCGAGCGGGGTGAGCGTCCCGCCGGTGAGCAGCTTGTAATCGATCTCGTGATCGTTGCGCGTCGTGGGATCGACCTCGTACGGCTGGCTGTCGGAGCGCCAGATAAAGAACTCGCCGTCGTTCTCGCGCGCCCACACCAGGTACGCATCCCAGGGGTGGGCGGACTCGGCGCGCGAGGCAAGCTTGACTCGCCCGAGCCAGGCGTCGTGCGCGTCGTCCTGGCGGTAGCCGTCGGAGATTTCACGCCCCAGAAACAGCCGCGCTCCGACGTCGCCGACTTGTTGCGAGTGCGCGATGCCGAATCCCTTTTCTTCCAGCCGGCTGTCGGTGAAGCGGAACCGCTCCGGATGCTGCCACGCCCCGAAGTGCACCCGGACCGCGGTTTCCGGTTGGTCATCGATCGGCGTCGTCAGCACGTTGACGACACCGCCCAGCGCGTTGCTGCCGTACAGCGCCGAGTAGGCTCCGCGCACCACCTCGACGCGATCCACGTCGAGCAGCGGCAGCGACTCGAAATCGATCTCGCCCCCGTCGCCGCTGAGGATCGGATGACCGTCGAGCATAAGGAGGACGCGGCTCCCGACGCCGCGCGCCAGGCCCGTCGAGCCGCGGATATCGAGCTGTCCGGCATTGATGGTGACGCCCGGAGCGAATACCAGTGCCTGGTCGAGGGTCGTGATGTTGCGTCCGACAAGGGCGCTGCGCGAGAGCACGCTGACGCTCGCGCCGGACTCCTCGGCACGCTCCGGCGCTCGGCTCGCGGTGACGACGATGTCACTCAGACCCACCGGCGCGCGCGGCAGGGCGACGGAGACGTCGCGCGCATCGCCCTCGGCCACCGTGATCCCCGGGAGGGAATCGCTCGAGTAGCCCAGCGCGAACACGACCACCGTGTACGCGCCCGGGGGAACGGCGCTGAGCCGGAAGCGGCCGTGTTCGCTCGTGCGGGCGCGCAGCAAAGTCCCCCGCACCAGCACGATCGCTCCGTCGACGCCGCTATCGGTCTGGCGGTCGGTGACGGTGCCGGCAATGACGGCGCCGGCCCCCTGGGCCGACGCCCGGGGCAGCACGCCGCCGGCCGCGAGGAGCGCGAAGACGAAGGGCTTAATTCTTATGCCAGATGGCAGTGAACGGACCGGCCGGTGTCGTGAGGTTGAGCGTCAGTGTGTCCTTGGCGGCCCCGGTGATGCTGAATGAGCCAGGAACTGTTCCCAGCGCACCGCCGAGCACGACGTAGATCGAATCCTTGCTCCCGGCGTGCTTCGCCAGGTAGGACCCGGTCAGAGCCAGCGTCGTGTCGTGCACGACTGACGTGTCTGGGGATACGATCGTGATGTTGGCGTGCACCGAGTCCTTCGTGGCGGTCAGGGTACCGGTGCTGCCTGGCGCGGGAATGAACCCGCCGAGCAACAGCTGCACCAGCGTGTACGAGCCGGTGAGGTCGAGCGTGGCACTGCCACCCGTGCTGTCGCTGCTACAGGCCACGAATGTGGCCATGACGGCCGCGGTCACGAGACCAGCGGCCGCACCGTGGATCCGACGCATATCGCTCCCCTCCGAGCTGTCCGAGTGTGAGTTTTGAGGCTAACTGCCGGTGGCAGGGGCTGTCCAGCCGACTCCGCGTTAAGATTCGCGTCATGGTCGAGATCCGCCGCGCCGCCCCGTCCGATGCCGACATGCTGGCTCCCCTGTTCGACGCCTACCGCGGATTCTACGGCCGGCCGAGCGATCTGCCGCTCGCGCGCCGCTTCCTCGCCGACCGCCTCGGTCGCGGGGAATCGGCCGTGCTGGTTGCCCTGGAATACACCGCACCCTGCGGATTCACGCAGCTCTACCCGCTGTTCTCCTCGCTCCGGTGCCGCCCGATCTGGATGTTGTCGGATCTGTTCGTCGACCCGGGGCGGCGTCGCGGCGGGGTGGGACGTCAGCTGATGGAGGCGGCCCACGCCTTCGCACGGGAGCAGGGGGCAGCGGCGATCGAGCTCGACACCGCTCACACGAACTCCGCGGCGCAGGCGCTGTATGAATCGCTCGGTTACGAGAGGGACGTCGAGTTCCGTCACTACGTGTTGTCGCTCTGAGACGGCAATGCTGCTCCCGTTGACGCGGGCCTTTCCCGCCCGCTATGGCGTCCCCGTGCTGCGGTCGGTCGATCCCGCGATCTTCCGGCGCCGCTACTTCACGCACTGTCTCGACTGCGGCTTCTGCAACGATTGGTGCTGTCAGTTCGGCGTCGACGTCGACCGCCACCACGTCGACCGCATCCTCGCCCACGCCGATGCGCTGGAAGCGTTCCTGGGGGTCCCACGCGACCAATGGTTTACCGGGGAGGTGGAGCAGGACGACGATGTCCCCGGTGGGGAGACGTGGCGCACGCGGGTCGTCGACGGCGCGTGTGTGTTCCTGAATCGAAGCGGGCGCGGCTGCAGGCTGCACGCCTTTTGTGTGGAGCAGGGCATCGAGCACCGTGAGTTGAAGTCGATCGTCGACGTGCTGTTCCCGCTGACGTTCGAGGAGGGGGTGCTGTGTCCGGCAGGGGAAGCCGCCGAAGAGGAGCTGGTGTGCCTGCGCACCGGGCCGACGCTGTACCGCGGCGTGCGATCCGAAATCGCCTACTATTTCGGGGCGGAGCTGGTCGGCGAGCTGGACCGCCTCGAAGCTCTGGACTCCGCAGGTTAGCTTCTTCTCATGCTGCTCGTGCTCGACAACTACGACTCCTTCACCTACAACCTGGTGCAGTATCTGGGCGAGCTGGGGGAGCAGCCGGTCGTCTACCGCAACGACGC
>DATFSB010000309.1:0-23337 GCA_035262825.1 Gemmatimonadales bacterium
ACAGCGCCAGAATGTCGGTGGAAGGAGCGAAGCCGTAGCGGGCGTACAGCGTGCGGCTCTTCTCGCTGGGCCAGAGAATCACGGTGTCGGCCCCGCGCTCACGGCACCAGGCGAGGGCGGCTTCGATCAGGGCGCTCCCCGGTCCGCCGCGGGCCGCAGGCCGGACGTACAAGTTGGTCAGATACACATGCCGCTCGGGCTCGCCGGCGCCGGGGTTCGGCACCTTGTCCACCACCTCGAGCCAGACGTGACCCACCATCGCGCCGTCCTGCTCGGCGACGATGCAGTGCCAGGACGAGCCCAGCGCGAGCCGCTCCCGCATCCACGCCGCACAGCGGGTGATGAAGCTGTCCTGCGCTTCGACGGCGGGGCGCTCGGTGGCCCGAAACTCGTAGCGCAGCTCGGCAAGACCGGCGGCATCGGCGACGCCGGCAGCTCTGACGGTCAGCATGCCCGCACAATATCGGTGGCCGACCGGACGGCAAGGCCCTATGCTTCGTCATGCTCATACCACTGTGTTTGTGCGTCCTGGGATTTTCAAACGACACCGTGGTGGGGCAGGTCGTCGACAGAGCGCGGCACGGGATCGCCGGAGTCGCGGTTTCCCTGGTGGAGCTGCATCGCACCACCGCCACCGATTCGAGCGGCCGCTTCTCCTTCGCGGACGTGGGATCCGGCCGCTTCACGCTGGTCGCTTCGCGGATCGGGTACGCGCCGGGGGTGCGCCCGGTCGAGGTCCCCGGTCCGGCGCCGAT
The DNA here is from genome assembly GCA_035262825.1 of Gemmatimonadales bacterium. Lineage (GTDB taxonomy): Bacteria > Gemmatimonadota > Gemmatimonadetes > Gemmatimonadales > GWC2-71-9 > DASTHG01. Next base: position 756 of record DATFSB010000309.1, read on the forward strand.
CGACATCACGCTCGCGCCAACGGCATTCGACCTCGCCGCGGTGACGGTGACGGCCACGCGCGCGCCGGTCGATCCGCTCTCGTCTCCGTTACCGGCCTCGATGCTGCAGTCGACGGCCCTGTCTCGCGAATACCGCGTCTCCCTCGCTCACGCGCTCGAATCGCTCGCCGGGGTGCGGGCGCTGACGACGGGCGGAGAGATCGGCAAACCGGTGATCCGGGGCCTCTCGGGGGCCCGGGTGCTCGTCCTGGGAGATGGGAATCGCCTCGAGGATTACTCCTGGAGCGACGAAGACGGGCCTTCGATCGAAACCCGACTGGCCGATCGTGTGGAGGTGATCCGCGGTCCCGCGAGCGTGCTCTACGGCTCGGATGCACTTGGCGGAGTCGTGAACGTGATTCCCGAGGACGTGCCAGACGCCCGCGCCCCCCGTGCCGGTCCGCGCGCTCAGCTCGAGATCTACGGAGCCAGCAGTAACCACGAGTTCGGCAGTGACCTGCATGCACAGGGGACGGCGGGCGGCCTGGGGTGGCTCGCAGGGCTCGTGGGGCGGCACTCCGAAGCGCTGCAGACGCCGGCCGGTGAGCTCGAAAACACGGGGTTCACGGCGTTCTCCGGCGAGGGAGGGTTGGGAACGCGCGGTACGTGGGGCAAGGCCACGCTGCGCTTCACGCATTATGGCGGCGAGTTTCATCTGCTCGAAGCCGACACCTCGCAGAACCCGCCGCCTCCACCGCCGCCCGGGGGCAAAGAGGAGGGCCCGGTCCGCAAGCTGTCCGACGATCGCGTGCAATTCGCCGCCACGCACCCGGCGGGTGGGCTGCTCCTCGAGGCGAAGGGCCAGTTCCAGCGGCATTGGCTGGCCGAGACCGTCGAAGGAGACACTGCATCCGCCGAAAAGGGATTCGATCTGCTGCTCAACACGACGAGCCTCGACCTGCTCGCCCATCACGGTGCGGGACGTCGGGTCGCCGGGACGCTCGGTGGATCGGCGTATGTCCAGAACAGCGCGACGCGTGGCCAGGAGCCGCTGGTGCCGAATGCTCGAGCATCCGGCGCCGCCGCTTATGCCTACGAGCAGGTGAGTCTGTCGGAGCGCTGGCGGCTGCTCGCCGGGGCCCGCGTGGATCTGCGCCGGCTCACCGCCGACTCGAACACCGACCTGGCGCTGGCGAGCCAGCGGCGCGACTACACCGCCTGGTCGGGCGATGTCGGTCTCGTGTTCCGCCCTGTGGAGCGAATCGCCCTTTCGGTGAATGCCGGCCGCGCCTGGCGCGCGCCGACGCTGTTCGAGCTGCTTACGAACGGGCCGCATCCTGGAGAGGCCCGCTTCGAGGTTGGCCAGGCGTCACTGGTGCCGGAGGCGGGTTTCAACCTCGACGCCAGCATCCGGTGGCAATCGAGTCGCGTGCGCACCGAGGTGTCGGCGTTCCGCAATCGCATCTCGCACTACATCTACATCGCCCCGACCGGCACCACGCAGGACTCGCTTCCCGTGTATCGCTACCAGCAGGCGGACGCCGTGCTCTCGGGCGGTGAGGCGTCACTCGAGGTCGCGGCAGCGAGCGCGCTGGTCCTGTCCGCGAAGGTCGACTATGTCCGTGGCGAGCGGCAATCGGATCACCAGCCCCTGCCACAGATTCCACCGTTGCGTACCAAGCTCGGAGCCGAATGGCGCGGCGCCAGCGCCAACGCCGGACTCGATGTGGATCTCGTGTCGCGGCAGTCGCGACTCTCGCCCTTCGACCTCGGCACGGCGGGGTACGGGCTGCTCGATCTCTACGGTGGCTTCGACCTCCACTTTGGCGCGCGCCCGCTGCGGATCGAGGCGCAGGTGCGCAACGCGCTCGACACCCGGTACCGCGACTTCTTGAGCCGGTACAAAGCGTTCGCGCTCAATCCCGGCCGCAACATCGTGGTGCGGTTGTCGACCGAATTGTGACGTCGCCCTGGGCGGGCCGGTCGCTCGCGCTGGTGCTCCTGAGCACCGCGGCCCGCTCGCTCGCAGGGCAGGTCGTGACCCGCGCCGACCTCGAGAAGCTGCGGGCGACCGCCATTCGGGTCCCCGTGATCCTGCAGGCGGGAAAGGCCACGGCCGACACGCTGCGCCGCGACGTCGACTCGCTGCGCCTCAAGCCGACTCAGATCCTCGTCGCCGAGCTGCCCGACACGTCGCACCGCTTCCTGCCGCTCCTGATTCTCGCCGCCCAACCCCACGCCGCCCGGCCGCTCGCGCTGCGGCCGTACGTCGAAGGCTCACCGCTCGAGTTTACCGGGACCGCGTTTCGTGGCTCCGTCGCCCTCGGACTCGTCGATACGTTGCAACCCGATCGGACCGTCACGCTCCCCGTGCCGATCTGGTTTCACTTGTCGGCGGACGCCGGAGCGGTGAGTCCCGCGGATGTCCCGATCCGGCACACCAGCCTGCCGCCGGCGGCAGCAGCGGTGACGGCCGCCGCTCCGGGCGACTCGCTGCGCGTTTTCGTCCAGCCGGCGCTTACGCTCACCCCGATCGCTATATGGCTCGCAGCACACCGCACGTTGCTCGCGGTCGAGCCAGCGACGGCGCGCATCGCGGGGTTCGGGCTCGGGAGCACCGATCTGCACGTCACGATGTCCGCGGGTGTGGGAGCGGCGCGTCGTGACGTCGTGCTGAGCGCGCGTCGCGGGACTCCCAATCCCAGCGTGGTGAGGCTCGCCGCAGGCGAGACAGGGCGTTCCATCATTCGTTCGAGCGGTGTGGGCCGCGATACCGTCACGGCGACGAGCGGGCCGCTGCGCTCGGCGCCGCTCGAGCTGGCATACGGTTGGCCGTTTCTGTTCTTCGCCGCGGCACTGCTCGGCGGCGTGGTCGGCAGCATCATGGACTGCGAGGCGATTCGCCGGCGGGGAACGCCCGCCTCGCGGCGGGCATTCGTGGTGAGTGGCGTGGCCGCGGGATTCTTCGCCGCCGTCGCGATCGTGATCGGCCTGAATGTGACCGGCGTCGAGCTCCCCGAGACGTCGGGGGAGGCCGCGGTCTTCGTGGTGGCCGCGCTCGGAACGATGCTCGGCCTGCGCGGTTTGCGGCGCGCGCTCCCCGGATTCGGGAAGTTACTGGAGCGGGGAGCCGCGCCAGGCGCCTAGCGTCTGCGCTTCTTCGCCTTCTTCGAAGTCTTCTTGGCCACGGTTTTTCTTGACGGCTTCTTCTTGACGCCTGTCGTCTTTTCGGGAACAGCGATTGAGTGCACCGCAAATGCCGCTCCCTGGGGGTCGACGCAGGTCGCGATGCGGCCGCCGCCCGGGACGTCCATCGGGCCGCTGAGCACGCGGCCACCCAGCTGGGTGACGAGCTCGGCGGCGCGATCGGCGTCGCGCACATAGGCGTACATCAGCCAAGCCGCGGTCCCCGGCTTGTCCGCCGGACGCTTGTAGAACGCGCCGAGGTCGGTCTTCCCGCTGTGGCGGCGGAACATCTGATAGGTCCCGTCCGGGCCCATGTCCATCGCCTCGGACTTCTCCCAGCCGAACAGAGACTGATAAAAGGACCACGCGGAGTTGGGGTCGGGGGCGGCAAGCTCGTGCCAGGAGAAATCGCCGATGTCCGCCCCATCGGAGAACGGGCGCGGGGTCTCCGGGGTGAACAGTCCAAACACGATGCCCTGGGCATCGGCGAGAATGGCGTACCGCCCCACGCCTGGCGCGCCCTGGACGGGGATGCGCACGCGACCGCCGAGCCCTTCGGCTTGACGGATCGTCGCGTCGATATCGGGCACAGCCACATACATCAACCAGTGGGGCGCGAGGCCGCGGCGCCGCTCCTCATCGGACTGGCGCAGGACGCCACCGCGTTGTTTCCCGCCGCTCGTCCACATGCGGTAGTCGGGCATGCCGGGGAATTGCTCGATGCCCCATCCCACCACCTGGCGGTAGAACCCGATCGCGGCGTCCGGATCGGGCGTCATCAGCTCGTGCCACGCGAACCGGCCACGGGTCACTGCGGTTGCCATGCGCTTCCTCCCTACTCGTGTGTCGTGCGATGCAACAGTCGCTCGAGCGCCTGGTGAACGGCGTCGCGCGCGTCGGTATGCGTGAGTTTGTCCTGCACGGATGTGAGCCGGGACGCCGCCAGGGTGTCGGGCAGGGCGTTCTCCATGGCGATCAACGCCCAGCGCCGCACCGTAGGACGGCTGTCGTCGAGGTGCGCGGTCAGGAGATCGAGCGCGCGGCTCGAGCCGTGCGCGCCGAGCACCGCCAGCACGAACGACGGATCGATCGCGGTGCCGACCACACTGTCCACCTGACTCACGAAGCTGGTGTCGTTGGCCTGGAGGATTGCCTGGTACGCGCCGATCGCGATCGCATCGCGATACGACGGAGTCGCCAGTCCGGTAGCGATGAGGGGGCGGCGCGCGGCGCTATCGAGCCGCGCCAGGGCGACGAGCGCCCGGGCACGCACCTCATAGCTCTGGTCGTGTTCCCAGGCGCGGCGCGCCAGGGTCGCGACCCGGGGGTCGGCGAACTTGCCGAGCGCCGTGGCGGCGGCGGAGCGGACCTGCGCCGATGTGTCGGCGAGCGCGCGCTCGAGTGCCGGCAGCGCCATCGCGGCAGGGGCATCGCCGAGCGCGAGCGTGGCGGCGCGGCGCGTGAGGAAGTAGTCGGCGGACGTCGCGGCGCGCGCCAGGGCGGCGACCGCAGCCGAATCGGTTTTCCGCTCGGTAAGCTGGTCGATCACCCATTGCCGGTTCCAGAGATCGGGGTCGCGCGCCAGCTGCGTCGCCAGCCACGCGGTCGGCTGGTCGAACGTCAGCTTCTTGAGGATCGTGTTGCCGTTGTCGAACACCACCATCGTCGGCGGGCCCGGGAGCGCAGTGAAGACGACGGTATGCTCGCGCTGATCGATCGCGGTGCGCTGCACGACGTCGCCGCTCGCGGTGCCGATGCGGATCGTGACCGGCATGCGGAACGTCTGCGGCGTGGTGAACCGGGGCGTTGTGGTGTCGGCGGTGGCGCTGTCGGTCTGCGTCTGCGCGATGCGCAGCGTCAGCGACCGCGCGCTCGTGTCATACGCCGCCGTCACCCGGAAGCTCGGCAGGCCCGCCTGATACACCCACTCGTCCCAGAACCAGTCGAGGTTTTCGCCTGTGGCGGCGAGCACCGCCTGGCGCAGATCGTCGGAGGTGGCGGTGCCGTAGGCGTGATCGGTGAGATAGCGGCGGATCGACGCCCAGAAGCGCTGCGGCCCCAGGTAGCGCTCGAGCATCCGCAGGACGAGCGCGCCCTTCGGGTAGATGTTGTTCGACCCCTTGGACGCGAGCGGCATGCGGCGCTGCTGGTCGATCTGCAGGTATTGCTGATACTCGTCGAGGTAGTAGTCGTCCTCGGCGTGGCGACCGAGCCGGATGCTCCAGTACTGCCCCGGCATGAACTCGGCGAACCCTTCATTGAGCCACATGTTCGCCCAGTTGGCCGTCGTGACGTAGTCGCCGAACCACTGATGGGCCAGCTCGTGCGGGATGAGGATCCAGGCGTACCAGGGACGGTCGACATAGGCGCGGGCGTCGGGCAGCCAGTCGACGAGCGTCGTGGCGCTGACGTTCTCCATGCCGCCGAAGAAATCGGCGACGGTCGTCTGGGCGTATTTCGCCCACGGGTAGGGCACGCCGGTGAGCCGCGAGTAGACGTCGATCATGTTCGGCGTATCACGGAACAGCGGGCGCGCCAGCGCGCTGTCTTCACGGTACACGTAGTAATCGACCGGCGTGTTTTGCCAGGTATCGTGAATCCGGACGAGCGGCGCGACGATCAGCGAAACGAGATAGGTGGCGCTCGGCCTGTCCTGCCGCCACGTCATGGTGCGCGTGCCGTCGACGTTGCGGCGATCGCCGGCGAGGCGGCCGTTCGAAACGGCCGTGTAGCCGGACGCCACGGTGGCCTCGAGCGTCCACGTCATCTTGTCGTTTGGAAAATCGTAGGTCGGGAACCAGTAATGGTTGTCGTGGTCCTCGCCCTGGCTCCAGATCTGGCGCGGGCGGTGGGTCCGTCCTTCTGGCTCGATGAACGTGAGCCCGTGCCCGCTTTCGATCCGCGCGTGATAGGTGATCGTGAAACGGCTGGTGTCGTGAAACGGGATCGGCACGGCGGGGAACACGATGAGCGAGTCGCCGTGTCGGGCGAAGCGGAGCGTGCGACCCGCGAGGTCGATGATGCGGCTGACGTCGAGCTTCGCTCCCGCATCGAGGATGATCGAGTCGAGCCCGGGGCGCTGAGCGACGTAGGTGGTCACGACCGAACCGTCGAACGACGTCGAGTCCCAGTCGAACCCGCGGACGGCGATGTCCTGGTTGACGAGATCGAAATCGTGCGAGCGGCTGTAGTGATCGTTGGCCATCAGCTCGGCGTTGCTCTGCGCGGCCAGGAGGCTGAAGGCGCCGGCGAGCGCGATGGTGCACAGCAACGAAACCACGATTCGCATGGAGTCCCCGGAACCGGCTTACGGCTGCGTGTTCGGATCCGATGAGGTCATCGGCTCCGGCTTGTCGTCGGCGTGCTCGCGGCGGCGCTCTTCGTCCCGCCACTTCTTGTAGGACTTCACCTGGCTGGAGCTGAGGAAGGCTTTCAGGTGGTTGTCGAACCGGTCGTCGGCCTTGGCGAGCGAGTCCCCCAGCGTCTGCAGCACCGGGAAGTAGATCCGGGCGGACAGGCGGTCCCCGGTCTGGCGCGCACCGTCGATCGCGCTGCGTGCTGCTTTCGCACTGTCGCGGATCGCGGCGGTAGCGTCCATGAACGAGTCATAGAGGACGCGGTACTTCTCCGCCTGCACGCTGTCCAGCGTGAAGCGGTCGATGAAGAAGTCGGGGATCGGCGGTCCTTCGAGCTGGTTGGCGGTCGGCAGCTTGCGCGTCGGATCGACGCCACGCCGATAGCTTCCCGCCCCGCCGGCTCCCCCCATTCCGCTGCCGTACCCCGGCACCTGGGCCGCCGCCATCCCGGCAACCACCAGGACGCAGGCGGCGCACGTCAGCCACAAACGATGGAAACGCACGCTCGAGTCTCCTTCTACTAAGTGGACGTGGTGCAGGTCACATCAGGTCATCCCGCCCACGGCCATCGTTCCTTCAATATGTACCGCTTCCGCGCATCGTTCGCTGCGCTCCCATTGCTGGTGCTGGGGTGCGCCACCACGCCCACCGGCGGCGGGAGCCCCGGCGGGGGCAGCGGGCCAGGCTTGGGTCCGAACGCGAGTCTCGAAGGGCGGCGTCCGTTCCCCGCCGACAACCCCTGGAACACACCCGTCGACCAGGATCCGGTCGATGCGAACTCGGATGCCCTGATTGCGAGTATCGGTCTGGCGCGGGGCCTGCACCCCGACTTCGGCGCCAATTACAACGGCGGCCCGTTCGGGATTCCCTACATCGTGGTCGATGGGTCGACGCCGGCCGTCGCCGTCACGTTCGGCTACGCCGATGAGAGCGATCCCGGACCCTACCCGATCCCCGCCGGCGCGCCGATCGAAGGCGGGGCCGCGGCGGGTGGGGACCGGCATGTGCTCGTGATCGATCGCGATCATTGGAAACTGTTCGAGCTGTTCGCCGCCTATCCCGTCGCCGGATCCGCGAGCTGGACCGCCGGAGCGGGCGCGATTTTCGATCTTGCCTCCGACACCCTGCGTCCCGCCGGCTGGACGTCCGCCGACGCCGCCGGCTTGCCGATCTTCCCCGGCCTGGTGCGCTACGATGAAGTCGTGGAGCAGGGTGCGATCCTGCACGCGCTGCGGTTCACGGTGAGCCACACGCGTCACGGGTACGTCTACCCCGCGCGCCACTACGCGAGTTCCGACACCAATCCGCTCGTCCCGCCGATGGGGATGCGCGTCCGGCTGAAGGCGACGTTCGACCTCACGGGCTATCCGCCGAGCGCGCGCGTGATCCTGCGGGCGTTGCAGACGTACGGCATGATCGTGGCCGACAACGGCAGCGACTGGTTCATTTCCGGTGCGCCGGATGCGCGCTGGAACGACACCGAGCTCAACACACTGAAGCAGGTGCAGGGGAGCAACTTCGAAGTGGTCCGGATGGGCGCCGTCGTGACCCGGTGAAACGAAACGCCCGCCCGGTCCAAGTGCCGAACCGGGCGGGCGTGGAGCCGCCGCGAGTGATTAGTTGCTGCGGCGGAGGTAGAACGTCGGTGCTGCCGCGCCGATCTCGGGGCGCCGTAGCGGCGCCGCGATCGTCCCCAGCAGCCTTCCTGCAGGATCGTGCAGGCAATAATCACGGGTGAGCGCCACGACGGCCGGGCCAGCGGCACAGGGCCCGAGGCGCGGGCTGATCGAGTGAGTTGCGTATGCGGACATCGGGCGCTCCTTCCTGGTGGTCACTCCCTTTGATGCCTGGCGGCGAAAAAGGGTTGCGACCGGCGCCCGGCGGGATCAGTCCTCTTCTGCTTCCAATCGATCGAGCGCGTACCGCAAGCGCACCATGGCGCTTTCCAGCGAGCGCAGCTCGTCATCGGGTGCTGCGCCGTTGTCGATGACTTCCGTGAGGAGCCGCAGCGCCTCGCGGATCTGGCCCTCCGCCGACAGGATCGCGAGCCGCCGCTCGAGCCCGGTACGGCGCTCGCCCTTGTTGCGCCGCTCGGCACCGGCGCGCTCGCCGCGAATCGTGACGCGGCGATCAAGCACCCGGCGGTCATTCGAGCCGCGCCGCTCCTGAGGGAGGGTCATGTCCCAATCTGACACCGAAAGCCGCGCTTGGCGAATGCCGGATTTCTTGCCTGCAGCCGCGTCGGACCGCACGTTAGTGCCGTGATCGACTGGCTCTATCGGCTCCCGATCTTGTGGATGGCGGTGGTCGTGTTCAGCGCCACCTACCTGGTGGCGGTGATCGTCGACCGCATCGTGCTGTGGCTCGCGGCTGGCGAGCGGGCCAAGGCGTTCAAGGCCGTATCGCCGGGGCTGCTGCCGCCGCTGGGCATCATTTTCGGCCTGCTGGTCGCGTTCATCGCGGCGCAAGTGTGGGGTGATCTCGATCGGGCGACCATGGCCGTCAATCGCGAGGCGAGCGCGCTGCGCGCCGTGGTGCTGCTCGCGCCACGATTCTCCGCGGAGACGCAAGACCGGCTGCGCGCGCTCGTGGCCCAGCACATTCACGATGCCGTCACCGACGAGTGGCCGGCGATGGCGCAGCGCCGCGCTTCCCTCGTCATGACGCCCGCACCGCTCGCCGCGGCGCTGCAGCTCACCCTCAACATCGACACCAAGAACGCCGCTGAGGCGACGGCCCAGCGCGAGGTGGTGACGGCGATCGAAACGGCGCTCGATGCCCGCCGCCAGCGCATCATCACCAGCCGCTCCACAGTCAACTGGGTGAAGTGGATGGCGCTGATCGTGCAGGCGATCTGCACGATGGTCGCGATCACGATGGTCCACACCGATAACCGCACGGCGACAGGGATCGCGCTCGGTCTGTTCTCCACCGGCGTGGCGGTTTCGATTCTCCTCATCGCCGCGCACAACCGCCCGTTCACCGGCGAGCTGTCGGTGCAACCCGACATCCTGCAGCAGGTGCTGCCCGCACAAGAGAGCAGCCCCTAAGTCAGGATTTCGTCCGGACCCGATGCAACTTTCGAAGCCTGGCCTCGTAGGTCGTGGTGCCGTCCACGTCATCCTGCGAGGGATCTCCATGCGCGCGCATCCGCTGCTGCTGGTCACGCTGCTCAGCGCCCCTGCACTGTCCGCTCAGTCCGCCCCACCCGCACAGTCCGCTCTCCTGGTCGACATCCGTGATCTCGACGCGCAGGAGTATCGCGAGGCGGCGTTCGTGCTCGACGCCGCTCAGGCGATCCAGCTCGACGCCGTTGGGGCGGAGCCGCGCAACGACGTGCACGGCTGGGTCGGTCGCGACGACGAGCGCGATGTCTGGCCGGCGGCGGCCTGGATCATCGACGCGCGGACGCGGGCGGTGGTGTGGGATCTGCGGACGGCTGCGACAGAACGCACCAGCAGCGGGTTGCGCCGCTTCAGTGGAACCGTTCAGCTCTCCCCCGGGACCTACCTCGCGCATTACGCATCGTTCGTCGCCACGTCAACGTCGGTCGTCGGCCGGCTGCGTGCCATCATCGCGGGACAGGGGTCGGGAGTGCGCTACGGCGGACCCTACGTGGACGACGGCGCGTTCCGCAATTTCACGCTGCAAATCCGCGGCACCGGCCGCCGCGCGACGGCGCGGGACACGGCGAGCGCGAACCGCGCGTTCGACGAAGCGTCGATCGTGACGCTGCGTCCCGACGAACCCAGCGCGTCGCTGCGCCGGGCGTTCGCGCTCGATCGGCCCACGGACTTGCTGGTGACGGCGACGGGGGAGCTGCGCGCCGACGGGGCGTTCGATTACGGGTGGATCATCAACGCCGACACACGCCAGCGCGTGTGGGAGATGGACTACGTACACAGCGCCGACGCCGGCGGCGTGCACAAGAATCGGAGCGTCGACACGACGCTGCGGTTGCCTGCAGGCCGCTACGTCGCCTATTTCGTCTCGGACGATACCCACGGTCCCCGCGTCTGGAATGCGGTGCCGCCGTTCGACCCCGACCGCTGGGGACTCACCTTAAGGGTAGCGGATCCCGCCGCGCGCGCCGCGGCACGCGACTTCGCCTGGGATCCGGTACCGGCCGGTCAGACCATCGTCTCGCTGGTCGAGGTCGGCGACAACGAGCTGCGCTCGAGCGGATTCACGTTGCGTCATCCTATGGAGGTGCGGATCTACGCCCTCGGCGAGGGGATCACGCCGCACAACGACATGAACGACTACGCGTGGATCGTGGACGCGACCAACCGGCGCCGCGTCTGGACGATGAGCTATGACGCCACGCAGCCGGCAGGCGGCGCCGAGAAGAACCGCCTCTTCGACGGCGTGGTGCACCTCGATACAGGCAGCTACCTCGTCTACTACAAGAGCGACGATTCGCACTCGTTCCAGAAATGGAATGACGCGCCACCGGTCGAGAGCCGCTACTGGGGGATCAGCATCTTTCCGGCTTCCGGTCGGCTCGACAAGAGCAGCGTCGCCCCCTACGAGCGCCACCCGAGTGAGGCGCTGGTGGAGCTGGTACGTATGCGCAGCGACAGGAATTCGACCCGGCGCTTCACCCTCGAGCGCGACGCCACCGTACGGGTCTACGCGATCGGGGAAGCGACGGGTGACGAAATGGACGACTACGGGTGGATCACGGATGCCCGCTCCGGCCGCACCGTGTGGGAGATGAGCTATCGTGCCACCATCCCCGCGGGGGGAGCCGGGAAGAACCGCCTGTTCGACGGCGCCATCCGGCTTCCCGCGGGAGACTACGCGCTGCACTATCGCACCGACGGCTCGCACGCATTCAATGACTGGAACGCCGATCCACCAGACGACCCGGAAGGATGGGGCATCGCGCTCTACACGGTTCACTGAGCATTCAGGTCTCCGACCAGACCGCCAACTCGTTGCCGTTGGGGTCGGTGAAGTGAAAGCGGCGACCTCCCGGGAACCTGAAGATCGGCTTCACGATCGTGGCCCCGGCCTGCCGCACCTTCGCCTCTACGGCTTCGAGCTTGTCGGCGTAGACCACGACCAGCGGGCCGCCCTTGGCGACTTTCCCGTCTTTCGTGAACCCACCCGTCAGCCGCCCGTCTTCGAAGCTGGTGTAATCCGGTCCGTAATCGGTGAACTTCCAGCCGAACACGTCGATATAGAAGCGTTTCGTCGCCGCGATGTCGGTGGCGGGAAGCTCGATGTAGTCGATCCGCCGGTCGCGCTCCATGGGGACCCCTCGTTGGTGGAGGGCAGAATCTAGGCGGGGAGCGGATCCTCGTCTTGAACGATTCCGACACGCCGCTCCGCGGCGTACTGGCCCGGGGTCACGCCCGCCAGGCTCCTGAATTCCCGGACGAAGTGCGGCTGATCGCTGTAGCCCAGCTCGAAGGCCACCGCGGCGCCCGCCCGCGTCGCACGCCGTCCGATCTCGCGGACCGCGCCGAGAAATCGCACCACCCGTGCGAAGCGCTTGGGTGAGAAGCCGATTGCGACGTCGAAGGCGCGCTCCAGCCGCCGCTCGCCGACGCCCAGCGCCTGAGCCGCCGAGCGGACGCCGATGCCGCCGCGCGTGCGGCGCATCAACGCGACCGCGCGATGAATCAGGTCGTCGGCGGCGGCGGGGAGGCCCCGATCGGCAACGAGCACGCGCTCGAGCGCGCTGACGCGCTCCGTCAGCGGTGCCGCCGCGACGGCGTCGACGAGTGTAGCGGCGCAGCTACCCCACAGTGCGTCGAGGGCGACGTGGCGGTCCGCCAGCTCATGCAGCGGCACGTTCAGAAACGGCAGCGCCCCGCCGGGCCGGAACCGTACGCCCAGGAGGTCGACGTGTCCTGCGAGCGGGACGACATCGGCGCGGCGCATCACGCCCACCACGAAGGCGCGCGGCTCGCTCGAGAGATCGAGGATCACGTCGTTCGAGCCGTCGGGGAGAATGCGCGACTTCCAGGGCGGCGCCTCGTGGGCGGTGAGCGCCCAATAGCACTCCACATAGGGCGCCAGCGCCGCGCCGGGCGGGCGCCGTGCGAACCGGGGCTGCAGCGCGTCCACGCGCCCAATCTACCCCGGGTGCGACGTGGTTGCGCTATCGACGAGGAGCTGTGGTTGCCGGCGGGGGTGCGGGTGCCCGCGTGAAGTCGAAGCAGTCCGACATGTCGTCGGCCGCGGCGTCGCGCGCAGTCAGTGGCTTCAGGCCGAAGGTCGTCTCGCAGAACTTCAGCAGGCTGACGTGCGAATGGAGCGCGTGAGAGATGTGTCCCTGCTTCGCGTAGGGACCGAGGACGAGGCAGCCGACGCGGGAGCCGTAGCGGAATTGCGTTCCGTCCTTCCAGTGCTCGGCGACAGGCGGGTCGACGTGATCGAACCAGCCGCCCCAGTCGTCCCAGGTAATGAAGACGACGGTCTTCGGCCACAGCCCTCCGCGCACGATGGCGTCCACCTGCCGCACCGTCCATTCCATGCCGTGCGTGACATTGCCGACCAGCGGGTTGGTCAGATCCGAGGGGTCCGGAGGATGCTCGCTGGCGTCGTGCGGCGCATACACCCACGACACCGTCGGCAGCTTTCCCCGGGCAGCGTCCACGGCGAATTGCGCCGACGGGAAGGTGTGACGGCCATGCAGAGACTTGAAAAAGTCGAAGGCATAGCCGCCGTAGTTGCGCCACGTGCGCGTCGCCTTTTCGAGGGTCACCGGCAGCGTCGGCAGGTCGAACAGCGGCTCTCCCGGGGCCAGTCGGTAGCGCGGCGGATTGTCGATCACCGGTGATGCCGCGGCAATCAACATCAGGTGATTGGGTGTCGATGGTCCCGCGACGTCGGTGAAGTAGTGATCGCACAGCGTGAACTGCCTGGCGTAGGCGAAGTAGGCGGGGATGTCCTGCTCCACGAACTGCTCGCGCACGGCGGTCGCCGCCCGCGTCAGCCACGCCCCGTGGCGATGGTCCGGGTCGATCCGTGGCGGATTGGTCGAATGGGGGAGATGGACGCCGTCGGAACCCGGGAAAGTGCCGAAGTAGTTATCGAAGGTGTGGTTCTCCTTGATGATGAGAACTACGTGCTGCACCGGGCGGACCGGCTTACGGCGTCGGGCGCGCCCAGGAGCGGGTTTGCGACGGGACGGCATGAGGATGTCTGCCTTGTAATGACGACACCCGCAATGCCGAACCCGTCACAGGCGGTCACGACGGCCGGCCGCGCGAATGCTCCCAGTTGACGAACAGGAACCCGCCCGGCGCATCGAACTTCGGCTCGCCCGGGCCGGGCAGGATCTGCAGCTGCAGCTCGTCGATCGGATTCCTGGAGCAGTCCCAGCAGGTGAGAGCGAAGTCGCCGTTCCGTCGCGTACGCGACAGCAGCATGACATGCACCATCGCGTTGTCGGTCACCGGCGCGCCGTTGCGCGACAGGTGGCCGACCGCCCACAGCGCCACCGCGCTGTTGATCGTGGGGACGAGCGGTGTGTGCACCTGCGTGACGCCGTGGTAATACAGTCCCAGGATCACGCCGCCGAAGCGCGGGTGGTGCGGCACATCCTTCGTCTGCACGCGGTCCAACACCAGCCGCCAGCGGGCACCATCCTGCGTCGTGAACTCCGCAGTGCCAGCGACCGAGTCGCGTGTCGACCCCTTGTCCCATGCCGAGAAGATGAAGGTTCCGGAAATGGAGGCAACGTTGTCCGAATAGGGCCCGTTCTTGACTTGCGACTCGAGGCCTTCACGCTCGTCGCCAAACGCCTGGAGGATCGGCGCCGCGCTGTCAGGGAAAGGAAACGGTCCCGGGAGGATTTGAATCACCGGGCCGCTGCCCACGACCCTGATCTTCTTCTCCCCACCGTCGTCGTGCTCGTGCGACTCGGAGGCCGGAACGGCGCCTGCGGCTCCGCTCGCTCCTACCACCAACCGAGCGACCATGCCCAGCTTCTTGTGCGAGCCCTCGCCGACGGGGCAATACACCTCGTAGGTGCCGGCTCGCAGCGTGAGGACGAGGCTGTCGCTGTCTCCAGGCTGAATCTGGCGCGTCTCGCGCTCGATCCCCTCACCCTCGATCTCGAAGGCGTGCGGGATGCTGCCGTCGTTCGTGACCGCGAAGCGCACCGGGCCGGCGGCGACGGCCTGAGTGGAGAGACGCACCGTCCATTCGGACAGCGTGACGTGCACCGGGTCCGATGCCGTCAACAAGGCGTGGAGCAAGAGCAGGGACTTCATGGGTTCATCCTCCGTTCGGGGAAACGTGAACTGCGAACACCCCGAAGACTCCCCTGCCGGCCGGTCTATTCCCGCGGGAATAAACCGGCGGCTGACGAAGTCTCGACTGGGAGGTCTATCCGGGCTGGAACAGTGAGGCGAGAATTCTCGGTGTGGAGCAAGACCCGATCGAGCGATTCGAGGCCGTGGCGCTGCCGCACCTCGACGCCGCCTATACGCTGGCGCGCTACCTGATGCGCGACGACGCAGCGGCGCAGGACGTGGTGCAGGAGGCGTTTCTCCGGGCGCTCAAGTACTTCGACCGCTACAAGGGCGGCGATGCACGCGCCTGGGTGCTGGCGATCGTCCGCAACACGAGCCACACCTGGCGCAAGCGGGAAGGGGAGCGGGGGGGACCCGTCGAATTCGACGAGCGCGTGCATAGTGCGTCGGTCGAGGAGCACACGCCTGAAGCAGCCCTGCTGCGCTCGGCCGACCGCGAAATGGTCCGGCGAGCGCTCGACCAGCTGCCGCTCGAGCTGCGGGAGGTGATCGTGCTGCGCGAAATCCAGGGGCTCAGCTACAAAGAGATCGCCGGAGTGACCGGTATTCCGATCGGCACGGTGATGTCGCGCCTGTCGCGGGCCAGGTCCAGGCTGGAGCAGCTGCTCGGCGCTCTGGTGGGAAGGGAGTGACGATGCGCTGCGCGGAGATCGAGCAACGGATCGGCGCGCTCGCCGACGGTGAGCTGGTCGAAGCGGAAGCGCGCGATGTGGAAGAGCACCTCCGCTCCTGCCCCACCTGCCGGGCGGCACACGAGCGGGTACTGGCGCTGCGCACTGCCCTCGAACAGCACGCGCCGCCGCTCGCCGCGCCCGACCGGCTGCGCGCGACCGTCCGCGCCCGGCTCGAGACGGCGGCGAGCGTGTCCCGACATCCCGTGGCATGGCGCTGGCTGGCAGCCGCGGCGACGCTCGTGGCGGCGATCGGAGGGACGTGGCAGGTCGCTACCACGGTGAGTGACGGACGGGCGCTCGCCGACCAGGTGCTCGCGAGCCACGTGCGCTCGCTGATGCCGGGCCATCTCACCGACGTCGCCTCGACCGATCAGCACACGGTGAAGCCGTGGTTCAACGGCCGGCTCGACTATTCCCCGGCGGTGTCCGATTTCGCAGGCGCCGGCTATCCGTTGATCGGCGGGCGGCTCGACTACGTGGGTGGCCGGCCGGTCGCGGCCCTGGTGTACGGGCGGCGCCAGCACATGATCGACGTGCTGCTGTGGCCGACGGAGTCAGGGCCCAAGGCGGGGCCGGCTTCGCTCAGCCGCCAGGGCTATCACTTGCTGCACTGGGTGGGGCCGCAGTACACGTACTGGGTGGTGTCCGATCTCGCGCCAGCAGAGCTGCGGCAGTTCGCCGAGCTGCTGCAGCGGGCCGAGGCGACGACATACCAATAGCCGGGGTCTCATCGGGTTGCTAATTTTTTAGCATGATGCTAGAATTTTAGCACCTCAACTCGAGCTGTCGTGGAAATGCGCGCTACCGCCCGACCCCCGCTCGCCCGTCGCGAACGCCAGATCATGGATCTCATCTACCGCCTCGGCCGGGCCACCGCCGGCGAGGTGCACGAGGGGTTACCCGATTCGCCGAGCTACTCCACCGTGCGGGCCCTGCTGCGCGTGCTCGAAACTAAAGGGCACCTCAAGCACGAGGTGGATGGTCCACGCTACGTCTACCTCCCGACGGTCCCGCGTGAGCGTGCGCGCGAGTCGGCGCTGCGGCAGCTGGTGAACACCTTCTTCGACGGATCGAGCGCCGCGGCCGCCGCCGCGCTGCTCGATCTCTCCGACGTCCCGTTGGATCAGACCGAGCTGAAGCGGCTGGCGGCGCTCGTCGCGCAGGCCAAGAAAGAGGGGCGCTGACATGTCGAATCCGGTGCTCGATATCCTGATCAAGGCGACGTTGCTGATCGTGCTGGCACTGCTCGTGCGGGTCGTCTGGCATCGTGCCGCGGCCGCTACCCGGCATCTCCTCTGGGCGCTGGCTCTGGGCGGCATCCTGGTGCTCCCGATCGCCGAGCGGATTGGCCCGGCATGGCACATCCTGCCGGTCGCTCGCACGGCGATGCCGCTCCCGGCCGAAAACGCTGCGCCGGTTGCGCCGAACGGCGCGGTCGATCACTCAGGCCGCTTGGTTGCGCCTGCGACCCCGACGATCGCGGGGAGTGTTCGCACGGCGGTCGTGGCTGTCGCAGCGGCATCCAACTCCTGGTCCCTGGGGGAGTGGCTGTTCGCGGTGTGGCTCGCCGGCGTTGCGCTCGTGCTCGCGGCGTACGTCGTTGCCCGTATCCAGGTCGTCCGCCTCGCCCGCCGGGCCGTTCCGGTCACGGCGCCACAGTGGCTCGGGCTGCGGGACGTGCTCGCGGCGCAGCTCGACCTCGATCGCCCTGTCGCGCTGCTCACCCTCGCTGGGCAGGGGATGCCGATGACGTGGGGGACGTGGCGTCCCGTGATCCTGTTGCCGGCGGAAGCCGACCAGTGGTCCGAGGCACGGCGGCACGACGTTCTGCTGCACGAGCTGGCGCACGTCGAGCGCCGCGATTGCCTCACGCATCTGATCGCCGTTTGTGCGACGGCGATCTACTGGTTCCATCCGCTGGTGTGGGTCGCGGCGCGGGGACTGCGGGTCGAGCGCGAGCGCGCCTGTGATGACCGCGTCATCGCCGGCGGGGCCCGTCCCTCGGAGTACGCCGAGCACCTGCTGGAGATCGCACATGGGTTCGCGGCGCGTCCCACGACGGCGTTCGCGAGCCTCGCGATGGCGCGGCCGTCTCACCTCGCCACGCGGTTGCTCGATGTGCTCGATGCGCGGCGGCGCCGTGATGCGCTGACGCGGCGCCTGGCGCTGCCCGGGGCCGTCACCGCCGCGCTGCTCGTGCTCCCCGTTGCCGCGCTGCGGCCGGCGAATCCGCCCGCTGCCGCTGTCAGCCGAGTCCACCCGGCGGCGCCCTCACGGCTGCTCGCGGACGAGGACTTCCGCTCGCCCGCCCGGCGCATGTCGCAGTCATCGGAGAAATCCGACACGGGCGACTGCGCGAAAAGTCGCGCGTCGAGCACATCGGAAACCAGTCACAATCGCGTCGTCACGTTGATGGTGCAGGTCGGCCACTGTGTGGAAGAGCTGCGGGCGACGGCTCCGTTCAAGCTCAATGCCGACTTCACCGATATCGCCGCGATCGACGACGACGGAACAGTCACCGTCGAGCAGAGCGGCGGGGACGTCGACCATCGCGTCGAGCTGCGGGCGAAAGGGGCCACGATCACGCGCCGCTGGTTCGTCGACAACAGCGAGCGTCCCTACGACGCCGCCGCGCGCGAATGGTTCACCGCCACGCTCACGGACCTGATCCGCCGCACCGGCTACCAGGCCGAGGAGCGGAGTCGTTGGGTCCTCAAGACGCGCGGCGTCGAGGGGATGTTCGAGGAGATCGCCCTGCTCGACGGCGACTACGCGAAGCGCACCTATTATCAGGCCCTCGTTGCGGACGGGAAGGCCGAGCCCGCCGTGGTGACCCGCGTGGTGACGCAGGCGGGGAAGGAGCTCACGAGCTCCTACGATCTCGCCGAGCTGCTGGTGCTGGTCGGCCGCGTCTACCCGCTCACCGAGTCGTTGCGCACCGCATTCGTCGCCGCCTCGAGTCACCTCGAATCCGATTATGACCGCCACCGCGTGTTGTCGGTGGTGCTGACGAACCGCAACCTCCCCGACGACCTCGCCAGTGCTATCCTGGCGTCCGCGGGTAGCATCACCTCGGACTACGACCTCGCCGAAGTGCTCGTAGTCCTGATCCAGAAGCATCCCATCACCGACGGGATGCGCGAGGCGTTCTTCAAGGCGGTGAACCACATCAGCTCCGACTACGACCGGCATCGTGTGCTGGCGACGTTGCTCGCCCAGCAGCCGCCGGCGGGCCCTGCCCTGGTCGCGGATGCTCTCGCTTCGGTCGGCCAGATTTCCTCGAGCTACGACCGCGCCGAGGTGCTGGTGGAGGTGGCCGGGACATATCCGTTGAGCGAGTCACTGCGCACGCCGTTCTTCACGGCGACGGACGGCATGGATTCCGACTACGACCACGCGCGCGTGCTCACCGCGCTCACCGAGCAGTCCAGGCTGGCCGATCCGGTGATCGCGGGTGTGATCGCCTCCGCGAAGAAGATCGAATCGACCTCGAGCCGCGCCGATGTCCTGGTCTCGCTGCTGCAGCACAACAAGCTCAGCGCGCCGCTGCGGCAGGCGTACGCCGAAGCGGCGAAAGACATCGATTCCGAGTACGATCGCAACCGCGCGTTGGCCGCGCTGGGCGGCAGCCAGCTGTAACTGCGCACCGTGGCGGAACGCCGTCCGCCGCGCTAGTGTTGCCGCGGCGCCTGGTGAAGCAGGCGACCGGGCATCGGCTCGCACCGTCCTGCGCGTTGCCCAGGCGCCATCGCCATCGAGGCGTAGCAAGCCCCCCTCGGGAGCCGCGCGGAAACGCGAACGCCGCTCGTCGCCCTGTGGATTGGATCCCCGCGACGACTTGCGGGCTCCCGCGGGCGGGTTCTCTTTAGCCCTCATGGCTCCCCTGCTCGTTCTCCTCAGTGTGGTCGTCGCGACCATCGTCATCCGCAGCTTCTTCACCCGAGTCGTCATTCTTGAATACGAGCGCGGCGTGCGGTACAAGGACGGCGCGGCCGTCGAGACGCTGGGACCGGGAGTCCACTGGATGCGCTCCTCGTCGACGGTGGTCCGTGTCGACGTGCGGCCGACGTTCGTGCCCGTGCCGGGGCAGGAAGTGGTGACCGCGGACGGCGTGGGGGTCAAGCTCAGCCTCATCGCCAAGTACCAGGTTGCCGAACCGGCGCAGGCGCTGCGCTCGGTCGCGAGCTACCGGGATGCGCTCTACACCGAGCTGCAGCTGGCACTGCGAGAAATCGTCGCCGCCGGGCCGGTCGACGCGATTCTCGCGGCCCGACTCGAGATCGGGAAGCAGCTCCTGGGCATCGCGGGGCCGCGAGTAACGACGTACGGGCTGACCTTACTCGAGTCCGAAGTCAAGGATGTGATGTTCCCGGGCGACCTGAAGAAGATCTTTTCGCAGGTCGTGCGCGCGCGTCAGGAAGGCCTGGCGGCACTGGAGCGGGCGCGGGGAGAGAGTGCGGCGCTGCGCAACCTGGCGAATGCGGCCGGCCTCGTCGAGCAACGGCCGGCGCTGATGCAGCTGCGCGTACTCCAGGCGCTGGGTCAGACCCCGGGGAACACCGTCGTCCTGGGACTCGGGGGTGCGCCGCAGACGATACCGCTGCGGCAGGAGGCGACCCCGAAACCGGAAATGCCGCCCCCACAAGCCGACAGCGACGGCGACTAGCGGTACCCCGCCGCCTGCAGGCTGAACAACTCGGCGTAGAGCCCGCCGCGCTCGATCAACTCCTCGTGCGTCCCCTGATCGACCAGCTCTCCGCCGCGCAGCACGAGGATGCGGTCGGCCATGCGCACGGTGGAGAAGCGGTGGGAGATCAGCACCGCCATGCGTCCCTTCGTCAGCTCTGAAAACCGCAGGAACACTTCGTACTCGGCGCGGGCGTCGAGCGACGCCGTGGGCTCGTCGAGGATCAGGAGCTGCGCCTCGCGCAGGTAGGCGCGGCCCAGCGCGACTTTCTGCCATTCGCCACCCGACAGCTCCACGCCGCCGTCGAAGCGGCGGCCCAGCATCTGGTCGTAGCCCGCGGCGAGGCGGCCGGCCAGCTCGTCGGCCTTGCTGCGCCGCGCCGCTACTTGAATGCGCTCCACGTCTTCCAAGTGCTCGATCTCGCTCACCCCGATGTTCTCTTTCAGGATGAAGTCATAGCGCACGAAGTCCTGGAAGATCACGCCGATGTTGCGGCGCAGGCTCGTCAGGTCGTAATCCCGCAGGTCGACGCTGTCGAGCAGAATGCTGCCTTCGTCCGGGTCGTAGAGCCGCGCCAGGAGTTTGGCGAGCGTCGTCTTGCCGGCGCCGTTCTCTCCCACGAGCGCGATGCGCTCACCCGGCGCCAGCGTGAACGTGAGATGGCGCACCGCCCACCGATCGGAGCCGGGATAGCGGAAGCCGACGTCCTGGAATTCGAACCCGCGTGTGATCGGCATCGGCACGGCGCGCGCCCCCGGCCGCGATACCACGCGGGGCTGCACATCGAAAAAGGTGAAGAGGTCCCCGAGGTAGAGACTCTGCTCGTAGATGCTCGAGAACGAGAGCAGAATGCGCTGGATCAAGTCGCGACTCGAGCGGAACGAGCCGGCGAGAAACGTGAGTGAGCCGATCGTGTAGCGGCCCAGCACGGTGAGGTAGATGATCACGGCGTACGCCGCGTAGTAGCCCAGGGTCCCCAGGGTGACGAGGGCGGTGGAGACCACGTTGCGCCGGACGGCGAGACTCTTGTTCTGCTTGTAGAACTCGTCGGACAGCTTGGCGTAGCGGCCCACCAGGAAGTCCGACAGCCCGAACAGCTTTACTTCCTTCGCCGACTCGTCCGACGCCCCCATGTAGCGCAGGTAGTCGAGCAGCCGCCGCTCCGGGGTCCAGCGAAACAGCAGCGAATAGCCGAGCGCCGCGTAGTGGGCTTCGCCGAGGAACGACGGGACCACGGCCACGGCGAGGAGCAGCAGCAGCCAGGGAAGCTGCACCAGCAGCACACCCGCGAGTGAGACCAGGGTAACGAGGTCCTGTGCCGTGGAGAGCAGCAGGGCGAAGAGCCCGATGCGGCCGACGGTCTGGCGGCGCGCGCGCTCGAGGTGATCGTAGGTGTCGGCGTCCTCGAACTGAGCGAGGTCTAGCGTGGCGGCGTGCTGCATCAGGCGCACGCTGATCTTGTTGGCGAACAGGTCACCCAGCAGGCTCTCGAGCAGCGAGGAC
Source organism: Gemmatimonadales bacterium (assembly GCA_035262825.1). Classification (GTDB taxonomy): domain Bacteria; phylum Gemmatimonadota; class Gemmatimonadetes; order Gemmatimonadales; family GWC2-71-9; genus DASTHG01. Next base: position 22,414 of record DATFSB010000309.1, read on the forward strand.
AGCCTGGCGAGCGCTTCTCCGACGACGGCGATGCCGAGTTCCAAGGCCACCAGGCCGCCGAGATACCACCACGAGACGGGATTGCCGGCTCGCGTGGCGGCGATTGCCGCGACGACGCCGTCGATGATGAGCTTGCCGATCCACAGCACGGCGACGGGGATGAACGACCGCACCAGGCGCAGCACGAGGATGCCGGCGGTGTAGCCGCGGTGCGTCTGGAACACGAGCCGCAACAGCGGCGGCACGTGGCGCAGCGCCTCGAGCCGCTGGCTCCAGGACGGCGGTTTGTCTCCGGTGGTCGCCCGGGAGGTCGGAAAGAAACGCGATGCTGTCATGAGGTTCTAATGACCGGCTCTTGCTCCGGGACAATAGTGGCACCGGCAAGGCATAAGCGTCAGTGGCGTATCGGTTCCACACCCAAAAGTCGCACTTCTGCATATCATTGTCGCAAATTGGCCCTAACTCCAGGGCCTTTTTTGGAGGAGGTTCTCATGATTCTGCTTTGCGCGATGTGCTCGAACGAATTGGGCTAAGATGCGATGCCACTAACGGGGGTAGTGTTGCGTCTATTACCAACGTTTCTAACGCGACTTGTCAAACGTCGGACGATAGCCGGCTTGGCGGCCGCGATTCCGATTTCCGAGCTGAGAAAGCGGGCAAAAATTGTCGTCGTCGACGATGACAGAGATTCGTTCCCGACTGAGGGGCTACAGGCCGACGGCTATACGATAGAGTGGTGGGACAGGATAGACAACGCTCGGCTCAACCGATTAGAGAGTGGCGACTTTGATATAATCATCTTGGATATTCAGGGTGTTGCGGAGACAAGCCTCTCCGACACCGGGGATGGCTTGGGTGTTATTCGCAGGATCAAAACAATGAACCCTCAGCAGGTCGTGGTCGCGTTCTCAGGAAAGACTTATG
>DATFSB010000310.1:0-15178 GCA_035262825.1 Gemmatimonadales bacterium
TTGTGCCGTGAAGACCAGCGACGTGCTGCTGATGTCGAAGGGCGCGCTCGTGGCGCCCGGCAAGCCGTTCGCGTCCGCGGTGAGGGTGTATCCGCTGCCCGGCTGATCGATGCTGAGGTCGGCGAACGTGGCGATTCCGGCGACGTCGGCGATCGTCTTCGTCCCCGACAGTGCGCCACCTCCGGGATTGGCTCCCAGCGCCACGGTGACGTTCCCCGTAAACCCGGTCGCCGTGTTGCCGAAACCGTCGCGTGCGGTGATCTGCACAGCGGGGGTAATCGTCGCCCCCGCGGAGGTAATCGACGGCTGCGCGGTGAAGACCAGGTGTGTCGCGGCGCCCGTCTTGATCGTGAACGCTGCGCTCGTCGCCGTCGAGAGTCCGGCGGATGAGCCGAGCAGCGTGTAGCCGCTGCCGCTCTTGTCGATGCTGAGCGTGGCGAACGTGGCCACGCCGTTGACGGCCGCAACCGTGGTCGATCCGGAGAGGGTACCGCCCGCGGGGTTCGCCCCGATCGCCACCGACACGTCGCCGCTGAAGGAGGTGACCGTGTTCCCGACCGCATCCTGTACGGTGACCTCGACCGGTGGCGTGATGGTCGCGCCAGCGTTGGTCTGCGTCGGCTGCACGGTGAATTTCAGCTGCGACGCCGCGCCGGTGGTGACGTCGAACACGGCGCTCACCCCGGACGTCAGGGAATTGGCGGAGGCCGTCAGGGTGTAGGCAGTGCCGGTCTTGTTGATCTTGAGCGTGGAGAAGGTGGCTGTACCGCCGACAGCGGCCACAGCTGTCGTCCCCGTCAGCGTGGCTCCCGCCGTGCCGCTGCCGGGCGTGATCGCCATCGTCACAGTACCCGTAAAGCTTGGTACGGGGTTGCCGCCGGCGTCCTGCGCGGCCACCTGGATCGCCGGGGTAATCGTCGCGCCAGCGATCGTCGTCGCCGGTTGCACGGTGAAGACGAGCTTCGCGGCGGCCCCGACGAGCACAGAGAACGCGTTGCTGGTGGCACCGCTGACCCCGCCGGCGGCCGTGGACACCGCGAGCGTATAGCCGCTCCCCGCCTTGTCGATGCTCAGCGTGGAGAAACTCGCCACGCCCGCCGCGGCCGTCACCGTAGTGGTTCCGGACAGCGTGCCGCTCGATGGATTCGCCTGGATCGCGACCGTAATGTCCTGGGTGAAGCCCGTCGCCGTATTGCCGAGCGCGTCCCGAGCCGTCACCTGGACCGCCGGCGTGATGGCCGCACCCGCCGCCGTGTTCGTCGGCTGGACCGTGATGGCGAGCTGCGTTGCCGAGCCGGGGTTGATCGTGAACGAGCTGCTGGTGGCGCTTGTGAGTCCCGTGGCCGTCGCGGTCAGGGTATAGCCGCTGCCGCTCTTGTTGATGCCGAGATCCGAGAACGTGGCGGCGCCCGATACGGCCGCGACCGCGGCCGTCCCCGAAAGTGCGGCCCCGCTGGTACCCGTGCCCGGCGTGATCGCCACTGTGACGGTACCAGTGTACGTCGTGACGATGTTGCTTCCGGCATCCTGTGCGGTCACAACCAGGGCCGGCGATATCACGACACCCGCCGTCGTCGTCCCGGGTTGCACGGTGAACGCCAGCCGGCTCGCGGCTCCCACGAGAACGTCGAATGGAGCGCTGGTGGCTCCCGTGAGGCCCGTCGATGCGACCGAGATGGTGTAGCCGCTCCCGGCCTTGTCGATGCTGAGCGTCGAGAACGTGGCGACCCCCGCGACGGCCGGAATCACCGTCGTGCCCGAGAGCGTCCCGCCCCCAGGATTTGTCTGGACCGTCGCCGTGACGTCGCCCGTGAACGCGCTGGCGGTGTTCCCGAACGCATCGCGGGCAGTGACCCGAACAGCCGGCGAGATGACGGTGCCGCCGTTCGTGTTGCCAGGCTGCACGGTGATGACGAGCTGGCTCGCCGCCCCTGGAACCACGTTGAACGCGGTGCTCGTCGTCGCGGTCAGACCCGTGGCCGTCGCCTGCAGCGTGTATCCGGCACCGCTCTTGTCGATACTGAGGCCGGCGAACGAGGCCACCCCGGCCACCGCCGCGACGGTCTGCGTGCCGGCGAGCGTTCCCCCCGCGGGATTGGCTGCCAGCGCCACGACGACATTGTCCGTGTACCCGGTTGCCGTATTCCCCAGGGCATCGAGTGCGGCCACCTGGACGGCAGGCGTGATCGCCGCTCCGGCCGTCGTGTTCACGGGCTGCACCAGGTAAGCGAGCTGTGTCGCCGGCCCCGGGGTGATGGTGAAGGAGGCGCTCGTGGAGCCGGTGAGACCCGCGGCCACGGCCGAGAGCGTGTACCCAGCGCCGGTCTTGTTGACGCTCAGATTCGCGAAGGTGGCGACGCCGGCCACGGCGCTGACGATCGTCGTGCCGGACAACGTTCCGCCCCCGGGATTCGCCGCGATCGCCACCGTGACATTGCCGCTGAAGGTGGTGACCGTGTTCCCCAGACCGTCGCGCGCCGTGACTTTCACCGCCGGCGTGATGGACGACCCCGCCACGGTCGTCGCGGGCTGCACCGCGAAGACGAGCTGGGTCGCGGATCCGGCGTTGACCGAGAAAGCGGAGCTGGTTGCCGTCGTCAGGCCGGTCCCGTTCGCGAGCAGCGTATACCCGCTCCCGGCCTTGTCGATGCTCAGCGTGGCGAAGGTCGCGACGCCGCCGACCGCGGCGACCGTCGTCGTGCCGGCCAACGAGCCCCCCGCGAGGTTGGCCCCGATTATGATCGTCACGTTGCCGCTGAAGCCAGTGGCCAGGTTCCCCAGGGCCGTCAGCGCCGACACCTGAATCGCCGGCGCGATCGCCGTACCCGCCGCCGTCGTCGCCGGCTGCACAGAGAACGTGAGCTGCGTCGCTGGACCCGGAGTAATGGCGAATGGCGCGCTCACCGTTTCGATCAAGCCGGGAGCGGTCGCCACCAACGTGTAGCCGCCTCCGGTTTTGTCGATGCTCAGATCCGAGAAGGCGGCGACACCGGCAATCGCGGTCTTCGTCGTAGTCCCGGACAGGGTCCCCCCGCCCGGGTTGGCTTGAATGCCGAGCGTCACGTCACCGGTGAACCCGGTCGCGGTATTCCCGAAGCCGTCCTGGGCGGTCACCTGCACCGCCGGAGCGAGGTTCCCACCATCCATCGTGTTGGTCGGCTGGACGGTGACGGCCAACTGGGAGGCCGCACCCGGATTGATCGTAAACGCCGGGCTCGTCGCCGCCGTCACGCTGCCGCTAGTGGCGTTGAGCGTGTAGCCGATGGCGCTCTTGTTGATGCTCAGCGTCGAGAACGTTGCGACTCCGGCGACCGCCGTCACCGTCACGGTCCCGGACAGCGTACCGCTCCCGGGGTTCGTGCCGATGGCGATCGTCACATCGGACGTGAAGCTCGTCACGGTGTTTCCGCCGGCGTCCAGCGCGGTCACAGTGACCGCTGGTGCCAGCGTGGCGCCCGCCGTGGTTGCGCCGGGTGGGACCGTAAAGACCAGCCGGCTCGCCGCACCGACGGCGACGTCGAACGCCGTCGTCGTCACGTCCGGCAGACCGTTGGTGGTGAAAGCGAGCGTATAGCCGCTCCCCGCCCGGTCGATGCTGAGGTCGGCGAAGGTGGCTACGCCATTCACCGCAGCCACTGTGGTGGTACCGGAGAGCGTGCCGCCGGGGAGATTCGTCCCGATCGTCACGGTGACGATCCCGGTGAACGACGTCGCCGTGTTTCCTAAAGAGTCGAGCGCCGTTAACTGGAGCGCGGGGGTGATCACTGCTCCGCCGCTCACTCCACCCGGCTGAGCGGTCAGCACCAGCGCGATGGCGGGCCCCGCGTCGATGTTGAACGTGCCGCTCGTCGCGCCGGATCCGAGACCCGACGCCGTGAGCGTGTACCCGATCCCCGACTTGTTGATGCGAAGCGTGGAGAAATCGGCGACACCGGCAACGGCCGTTGCCGTCGTCGTGCCGGAGAGTGTGCCACCGCCGGCATTCGTGCCGATCGCCACGGTCACATCCCCGGTGTAACTGGCGACGAGATTACCGCCGCTGTCGACGGCGGAAACCTGGATGGGAGCGATCAGTGTCCCCGCCGTCGCCGTGGCCGGCGGCACGGTGAATGCCAGGCGGCTCGCCGCGCCGACCGTGATGTCGAAGGAGGCGCTCACCGCCGGCGTAATGCCGGGAGCGCTCGCGGTCAGTGTGTAGCCGCCGGCCGCCTTGTCGACACGCAGCGTTGCAAAGGTCGCGACGCCCGCGACTGCATTCATCGTCGTCGTGCCCGACAGCGTGGCCTGGTTCGAACCTGTCCCCGCCGTGATCGCGACGGTTACGGCTCCCGTGAACCCGTCCGCAGTATTGCCCTCGGCATCCAGCGCGGTGACTTGCACGGCGGAGCCGATCAGGCCGCCCCCCGTCGTCCCGGCCGGCTGTGTCGAGAACACCAGCGTCTTCGCCGGACCCGCGACGATATTGAAGGAATTGCTGAGCGCGGACGTCAACCCACTGGTGGTGGCTTGCAGCTGGTATCCGACGCCCGGCCGGTTGATGCTGAGATCGGTGAAGGTCGCTACTCCACTCGCCGCAACTTTCGTCGTGATGCCGGAGAGCGTACCGCTGCCAGGGTTGGTCTGGATGGACACTACGATGGTGCCGACGAAATCGGGGACATTCTGTCCGGCGGCATCGAGCGCGGCAACCTGCACCGCCGGACCGAAGGCGGTCCCTGCTGCCGTTGATCCCGGACTGACTACGAACTTCAGTTGAGTCGCAACCCGCTTAGGCTGGGTGGAAGAGTCGCCGCTACAGGTACTGAGAAGGAATGCGAAGGAGGCCACTCCGGCGGCAGCCCCGAAGCGGCCCATGGGCGTACGTAAGGCGCGAAGGGTCATCACGTGGTAACGCCTTACAGTCACTTAGGGGTCGAGTTGGCTTCACGGATGGCATTTTTTGTGCCCTCAAGGCGCGGTCCTGTCGCCAGTTAATGCGGCCCGAGATTGCTCGATTCTCAGACCAACCGTGAAGGATGGAGACGCATGGACTGAGGAATAAAAGTGGTGACGCGGCAACGACTGTGGCACTCGCGTGCCACGGGTGCGCTGCACAAGAACAGTGCGCGCCTTCTTATGGACGCCGGCGCCGCCCGACGCCGGGACGCAATCCAGGCCGGATCCCGGGGCGCATCAAGCCGGGACGGTTGCGCACCGCCTCGGCAATGCGCTCGCGGAAGTGCTGCCGGAATTCCTGATACTGCGCCCGCTGCACCGGGTTCAGGTAGGCGGTCATCTCGCGGTCTTCCTGATCGTCCACGCGAAACAGCGACTCCGTCACCCGGCGGCGGGATTCGAGCAGCTTGCTCACGCTGTCGGGGTTCGCGGGCATGCCGGGACGCATCTGATCCCGCATCGCCATGTTGATCTGCTGCCGCTCGACCAGCAGCTGGCGCCGCTGCTCCCAGGCGCGGGCCTGCGTCGAATCGAACTTGACCGCCTGATCCGGCGTAAGACCGAGGACCTCGTGAGCGCGGGCCAGATAGCGAACGATGATCTCCTTCCGCAGAAGCGCGAGACGACCCGAGTCGGCCGCGACTCCCGAATCCGCCGGGTTCTGCGCCGTGAGCGTCGTCGCGGCGGCCATCGAAACTGCGAACCAGAACGCGCGCATCACTCCTCCATCGTCCGCAGCAACGATTGCAGCTGCGACTCCGTGAGATCCTCGAGCCCCGCTTCTGCAGCATGCACGGCGGGCATCTCGGCCGGCTCGTCGAGGGCCGCGAGGACGGTCTGCAACTGCCCGGAGCTCATGTCCCCGATCTCACCGCCGGCCGCCCTGGCGGCGCGACGGTCAGATACCGTGGGAGGGTTGAACCGGTGCACCAGCAGGGTTCCGACGCCGATCATCAGCACGACCACCGCGGCGGCGCGCAGCCAGGCCGGCTGGATCCAGCGAATCCGCGACCGCGCCGGCGCATCCCCGGCGCGCAGCCGGGCAAGCACCGCTTCAGCGGTTCGTTCGACGTCCACACGCTCGGCGGCCGCCGCGCCGAGACGCTGGGCAGCCTGTCGCAACTCCTCGTCGTGTACGCCGTCATCGAGCATCATTTCAGCCACTCCTTGAGACGTTTCACCGCATGGTGATAATGCACCCGCGCGGCGCCGGGCGTGGTATCGAGTGCCGCCGCGATTTCTCCATATTCCAACCCCTGCTGTGCCCGCAGCAGGAACACCTCCCGTTGCATCCGCGGCAGCCGCGTGAGCCCGCGCCGCAACCGCTCCTCCGTCTCCCCCGCCACCGTGCGTTCGTGCGGATCGCCGTCCTTCGATTCGAGCCGCTCGTCGAGCGGCACCACCCTGCGCCGCGCGAGGCGCCTCCCCAGATCTTTCAGCGCGTTGCCGCCGATCGTCAGCAGCCAGGTGCGGAACTGGCACTGGCTGCGGAACGTGGCCACCGCCCGGAACGCCCGGATGAACGTCTCCTGCACCAGGTCGTCCAGCTCCGCGTCGGGCGCCCCAGCCCCCACGAGAAACCGGGCGACGGCTCTGGCGTGGCGGCGCACCAGCTCGGCAGCGGCCCGCTCGTCGCCCGCCTGCCAGGCGGCGATCAACTGGGCATCTTCCGCCGGCGCGAGGGCTGGTTCCGCAGGAGCCATGGTCGGATAGTGGACGTGGGAGAAGGCTGGAAATTAAGACGGCAGGAGATGGTAGGAGACGGTAAGCGACGGTAGGGGCTAAACCTGGACCACCCCTACCTTCCCCTACCGTCTCCTACCATCCCCTACTACGTTCTTTATTCGAACGCTCGTTCGAAAAACCCTATGCGCCCCTACGACGAACGCTTCACCGCCCTGCTCACCCACGCCGCCCGCGTCTTCGCCGGCCGGGGCTACGACCGCACCACGATGCGCGACCTTGCGGCGGCGAGCGGGGTGTCGCTCGCCGGGATCTACTATTACGTCCGCGGCAAGGAAGACCTGCTCTACCATATCCAGGAGCGCTGCTTCACACAGGTTCTGGACGGCGCCGAGTCAGCGCTGCAAGTCACGGTCGACCCGGAAGAGCGCCTGACGGCGTTCATCCGGCACCACGTGACCTTCTTCGCGGCGCACATGGCCGAGATGAAGGTGCTGTCGCACGAAGCGCAAGCCCTTTCGGGCGACAGCCTGCGCAAGGTGAATCAGATCAAACGTCGCTACGTGAATCTGCTGGAGCGGCTGCTGAAGGACGTCGCCCCAGAACGTCCGCCGCTCGAGCGCTCGGCCGCGACGTACGCCCTGTTCGGGATGATGAACTGGATCTACAACTGGTACGACCCCGCGGGCGCCCTCGACTCAGGCACTCTCGCGGATCTTTTGACCCGCATCTTCCTCGGCGGCTTCGCCGAAGCCCGTTCTCCGGTAACTGGAGGCTCGTGAGCACCATGACGACCATGACGGAACCTCAGGTAAAGACCCTCGTCCGCTATCGTGTGGAAGATGGGCTGGCGATCATCGAGCTGGACGATCCGCCGGCCAATACGTACACGCATGAGATGATGCGGCAGCTCGACGACGCCATCCTGCAGGCTCGCTTCGACGACAACGTGCACGTGATCGTTCTCCGCGGCCAGGGCGATAAGTTTTTCTCCGCCGGTGCGAACATCGGCATGCTGAATCGCGTGACGCCACGGTTCAAGTACTTCTTCTGCCTGCACGCCAACGAGACGCTGAATCGCCTCGAGCACACGCCCAAGCTCACGATCGCGGCGCTCAACGGCCACACCGTGGGCGGTGGGCTTGAAATCGCGATGGCGTGCGATATCCGGCTGGCACGCGAGAACGCCGGCAAGATCGGGCTCCCCGAAGTGAACCTCGGCGTGCTCCCGGGCACGGGCGGCACGCAGCGGCTCGCCCGCATCGTCGGCAAGGCGCTGGCCATCGAGCTGATGGTCAAAGGAGAGCTGTTCTCTTTCGATCGAGCCAAAGAGCTCGGTCGGGTCAACGAAGTGCTGCCCGCGAAAGAGTTCTGGGAGCAGGTCCTGCTGTACGCCAAGCAGTTCTGCCCGCCCAATAAGGCCTCGAAAGCCGTGGGCCTCATCAAACGCTCGGTGCAATCCGGTGCCGAGGTGCCGTTCGAGTCCGGGCTGGCGATCGAGCGCGAGCTGCAGCAGCAGCTGTTCCAGAGCGACGATGCGAAGGAAGGGATCGCGGCCAATCAGGAGAAGCGGGTGGCGGAGTTCAAGGGCCGGTGAGAACCGACCTCTTCATCAATAACGAGTGGCGTCCCGCCGCCTCCGGGAAGCGGTTCGCCGTCGAGAACCCCGCGACCGAAGAGACGATCGCGGAGGTCGCCCAGGGGGACGCCGCCGACGTCGACAACGCCGTCGGCGCCGCCCGCGCCTGCTTCGACTCCGACGCCTGGCGGGGACTGTCGGCGCGTAAGCGCGGCCGCATGTTGACGAAGGCGGGCGATCTGCTCGAATCCCGCCTCGACGAATTCGCCCGGCTCGAGACCGCGCACAACGGCAAGACGCTGTTCGAGTCGAAGATCGAACTGACGATGACGGTGAACACGCTGCGCTACTACGGCGGGTGGGCCGACAAGATCACGGGCGACACGCTGCCCATGGACGGCAACTTCTTCTGTTACACGCTGCGCGAGCCGGTCGGTGTCGTCGGAGCGATCGTCCCCTGGAATTTTCCGCTCAACATCGCGAGCTGGAAGTTCGCCCCGGCGCTCGCCGCCGGATGCACGATGATCCTGAAGCCGGCATCCGAGACGCCACTCACGGCCCTCGCAATGGCGGAAGTGATGCAGGAGGCGGGGTTCCCCGCCGGGGCGTTCAACGTGGTCCCGGGCGGCGGCTCGACGGCTGGAGCGGCGCTGGTGCGTCACCCCGACGTCGACAAGATCTCGTTCACCGGGTCGACGGAGGTCGGGCGCCAGATCATGAAGATGGCGGCCGATACCAACAAGCGCGTCACGCTGGAGCTCGGCGGGAAGAGCCCCAACATTATCTTCGCCGACGCCGACATCGCCGCCGCCGTGAAGGGAGCCCAGACCGGCATCTTCTACGGCAAGGGTGAGGTCTGCGCCGCCGGGTCGCGTCTGCTCGTCGAAGCGAGCGTACACGATCAGGTGGTGGAGCAGCTCGCCGCCGGCGCGAAGAAGCTCACCCCCGGCGATCCCCTCGATAAGAACACCCGCCTCGGAGCACTGGTCTCGAAGAAGCAGCAGGAAACGGTGCTGTCGTACATCAAGAAGGGGAAGGAGGAGGGCGCCACGCTCGTCGCCGGCGGCAACGCCGTGCGCCCCAACGGCAAAGGCTACTACGTCGAAGCTACGGTGTTCGATCAGGTCAAGCCCGAGATGACGATCGCCCGCGAGGAGATCTTCGGCCCGGTGCTCGCGGTGCTGACGTTCGACGGTTTCGAGGCCGGCGTACAGCTCGCCAACCGGTCGATGTACGGCCTCGCGGCGGGCATCTGGACGAAGGATATCCAGAAGGCGCACCGCACCGCGCGCGCGATCCGCGCCGGCACTGTCTGGATCAACAGCTACAATTTCTATGACTCGGGCGCTCCGTTTGGAGGGTTCAAAGCCTCGGGATTCGGCCGAGACCTGGGGCGTGACGCGCTGGACGGCTATCTCGAGACGAAGACTGTATGGGTGGCCATGTGAGTCGCGAAGCGCTCGTCTACGCGGCAGCTCGAACACCGGTTGGGAAACACGGGGGTTCGCTGGCAGCCGTACGTCCCGACGATCTCGCGGCAGTGCCGATCAAAGCCGTCGTGGAGCGGGCGAAGCTCGATCCCCGATCGATCGACGACGTGATTCTCGGCTGCGCCAACCAGGCGGGCGAGGACAATCGCAACGTGGCGCGCATGGCATTGCTGCTCGCCGGGCTGCCCGTCGAAGTACCGGGACAGACGGTGAACCGGCTGTGCGGCTCCGGGTTGCAGGCAGTAGCGAGCGCAGCGCAGGCGATCAAGGCGGGTGAAGGAGACGTCTTCATCGCCGGGGGGGTCGAGAGTATGACTCGCGCCCCGTACGTGATGCTCAAGTCGGGCGAGCCATGGAATCGCCGTGCCCCGGAGATCGCCGACTCGACCGTGGGGTGGCGGTTTACCAATCCGAAGCTGAGGAAGGACTGGACGATCTCGCTCGGCGAGACCGCCGAGGTCGTGGCGAAGCAGTACGGCATCACCAGGCTCGAGCAGGATGCGTTCGCCGTCGAGAGCCAGACGCGGGCGGCGAAGGCACTCGAAGCCTGTGTCTTCACGGAAGAGCTGGTGCCCGTGCCGCTCCCCGATGGCTCGGTTTTCAGTAGGGACGAGTACCCGAGAGCCGGCACGACGCTCCAGTCGGTCGCGAAGCTCAAGCCGGCGTTCAAGCAGGACGGCACGGTAACCGCGGCAAGCTCGAGCGGCATCAATGACGGAGCAGCGGCGCTGGCGGTCGGAGCAGCGGATGGTCGGATGGGCGGATCGAAGCCGCTCGCGCGGATCGTGACCACGGCTGTGGCGGGTGTCGATCCGAGTTGTATGGGACTTGGTCCAATTCCCGCCACTCGCAACGCCCTCGATCGCGCGGGCCTGAAGATCGACCAGATCGATCTGATCGAATTGAACGAAGCGTTCGCCGCTCAGGCGATCGCCTGCATCCGCGAGCTGAAGCTCGACCCTGCCAAAGTGAACATCTACGGTGGCGGCATCGCGCTCGGGCATCCGTTGGGCTGCACCGGCGCGAAGATTCTTACCACTCTTCTCCACGCTCTGCACCGCACGAATTCTCACTACGGCTTAGTGACGATGTGCATCGGCGTCGGCCAGGGCATCGCCATGATCGTGGAGCGGGTATGAGTCTCGTCCTCACGCAGGTCGCCGACGGCATCGCAACGATCACGTTGAATCGTCCCGAGAAGCTCAACGCCCTCACTCCCGCGCTGTGCGAGGAGCTGATCGGCGCCCTCCGCGCCGCCTCTGCCGACACCGGCGTCCGCGCGATCGTCATCACCGGTGCGGGACGCGCATTCTGCGCCGGCGCCGATCTCACGATTCTGGGTACCGACGGCGACGCGCTTGTGCGTGCTGGGAAGGAGATCGCGCTGCTGGCTCGCTCAGCGCCGAAACCCGTTATCGCCGCGGTCAATGGGGCAGCCGCCGGGGGCGGCGCCAATCTCGCGCTGGCTTGCGACTACAAGGTCGCCGCCGACACCGCCACGATCGGAGAAGTGTTCGCCAAGCTCGGGTTGGGTCCCGACTGGGGCGGGAGCTTCTTCCTGCCGCGGCTCGCCGGCACGGCGCGCGCGCTCGAGCTCTTGTGGAGCGCCCGCATGGTCCCGGCGGCCGAGGCGTACGCCCTGGGTTTGTTCGATCGCGTCGTCCCGACCGATCGGCTCGAGACCGAAGTGCGGACGCTGGCGCAGGCGTGGGCGACGTTCCCCGCCCTGTCGCTGCGCCGCGCCAAGGAAGCCATCTACCGGAGCCTCAACGCGACGCTCCCCGAGATGCTCGACTTCGAAGTCGCGATGCAGCACGAATTGTTCGCCACCGACGAGGCGCGCGGGCGCCTCGAGTCCCTCGCCACGCGGAGCCGCTGAGCCATGGTGCGCAAGCTCAACAATTTCGACGACTGGATCGATTACTTCCGGTACTGGCAGGATTCGATCGGCGTCCCGCAATCGGCGCTGATCGAGTTCACGTTCGAGGCCAAGTTCGGCGAGCAGGAAGTCCCGCACATCGAATTCGGCCATTACAAAGGCCAGCGCAAGTGGCCGACGGTGATGCACATCCCTGACCAGCGCATCCGCGACGCCCTGCTCAACCTCATCGTCTATCAGGGGGACACGGAGTTCGCGTCGGTGGAGCAACAACGCAATCTGCTGCACAATGCTCCGTCGGACTACGATCTGCTGTCGCTGCAGCGTGTCATGACCGAAGAGATGCGCCACGGGTGGCAGATGTCCTACCTGCTGTGCAGCCACTTCGGGGACGAAGGCAAGCGCGAAGCGGCGAAACTGCTGGAGCGGCGCGCCGACGAGGGTGAGCGGTTGCTGGGCAGCTTCAACGAGATCGTCGACAACTGGCTCGACTTCTTCACCTACACGCAGTTCATCGATCGCGACGGCAAGTTCCAGCTGAAGATGCTGTCGGTGTCGGGCTTCGACCCGCTGTCGCGCTCCATGGGTCCGATGCTGAAGGAAGAGTCCTTCCACCTCGGCACCGGCAATAACGGCCTGCTGCGGATCGTGAAGGCCGGAAAGATGCCGCCCGAGGTGATCCAGCGCTTCTTTTACAAGTGGATCCCGACGGCGTTCGATCTCTTCGGAACCGACAACTCCTCGTCGGCGCACTGGGCCTACGTCTGGGGGCTGAAGGGGCGCTACGACGAGCGCGACAGCCAGATTGAAGCCGACAAGACGAAGCTCAACGAGCTGTCGCGCGGGCTGTACCGCCAGGAAATCGTGAAGCTGGTGGAGCGCCTCAACATGTTCATCCCCGAGCGGGAGCGCTGGCTCAAGGTGCCATCGCTGCAGTTCAACCGCCGCATCGGGTTGTACGCGCACCAGCACTTCAGCGTCGACGGCGAACCGATGGACGCGGACAAGTACGCCGCCTACCGCGAATCGGTGCTGCCCCGTCCGGAAGACATCACACTCGTGCACGACATCGAGAAAGAGCCGGGCTGGATCGAGCCGAAAAAGGCGGATAGCCTGCTGCAGTGAGCCGCCCCCTCGTCATCGCGCACCGCGGGGCTTCAGCGCAGGAATACGAAAATTCCCTCGCTGCGTTCCGACTGGCGGGGCGAATGGGCGCGGACGGGGTCGAGCTCGATATCCACGCCACGGCCGACGGCGCGCTCGTGGTGCATCACGACCAGACCATCGGCGGCGTGCACATCCCCTCGGCGCCCGCGGCGGTCGTGCGGGCGCAGCGCCTGCCGAATGGTGAGACGCCGCCGCTCCTGGAAGAGGCATTGCACGCCATCGACCCCCGGCTGCGCGTGTTCGTCGAGATCAAGACGCTGCCGCCGGCGTGCGACGCCCACCTGCTCGCGGTGCTCGACGCGGGCCCGTATCCCGCCGGCTACGCCGTCCACGCGTTCGATCACCGGGTGCTCGCCCGGCTCGCAGGGCTGCGCCCCAGCTTGCCGCGTGGCGTATTGAGCGCCTCCTACCCCGTCCGCCCCCTGGTGCCCCTGACGGACGTGGCGGCGGTAGCATTCTGGATGGACCAGGCCATGGTGGACGGCGAGCTGGCCGCGCTGCTGCATATTGCGGGTGCGCAGCTCATCGCCTGGACGGTCGACGACCCGGTCGAGATGGTACGGCTCGCCGGCCTCGGTGTCGACGGACTGTGCACCAACCGACCCGACGTGGGACGACGCACCATGGATGCCCTGCGAGCATGAGCACATCCGCTGCAACCGCCACGGCCCCCGCCCCACCGCGCATGGCCGTCATCGGCGCCGGGACGATGGGCCACAGCATCGCGTACGTGGCCGCGCTCGCCGGCTGCCGCGTCGCCCTGCACGACAGCCAGCCCGAGGCGCTGGCCGAAGCGCGGCGCCGCATCGAGACGCTCGCCGCTGCGGGGCTGCAGCGCGGCAAGATCACCGAGTCAGATCGCGCCGGCGTGCACCAGCGGCTGCGCTACGTGGTGGAGCTGGACGACGCGGTGATGGACGTCGACCTCGTCGTCGAGGCGGTGGTCGAGCGCATCAACACGAAGCAGATGCTGTTCGCGGCTGTCGAGCGTCAGGCGCCGCGTGAAGCGCTGCTCGCCACCAACACGTCCTCCCTCTCGGTGGGACAGATCGCCGCCGCCGTCCGCGAGCCCGCCCGGCTCATCGGGATGCACTTCTTCAACCCGGTGCACGTGATGCGGCTCGTGGAGGTGGTGAAACACGGCCGCACCCCGCCGGATGCGATCGAGCGAGCCTGCGCCATCGCCCGGCGGCTCGGCAAGGAGCCGATTGTGGTGCAGGACTCGCCGGGGTTCGCCTCGAGTCGCCTGGGCGTGGTGCTGGGGCTCGAGGCGATGCGGATGGTCGAGCAGGGCGTGGCGTCGCCGGAAGACATCGACAAGGCGATGGAGCTTGGCTACAACCATCCCATGGGGCCGCTCAAGCTGTCCGACCTCGTCGGGCTGGACGTGCGGCTCGCGATCGCCGAGTATCTGCATCAACAGCTGCGCATGCCGCACTACGCCCCGCCTCAGATTCTCAAGGACAAGGTGGCGAAGGGCGAGCTGGGCAAGAAGACAGGACGAGGATTCTATAAGTGGAGCGATTGAGTTCGAGGTTGTGGAGGATGGTGGAAGATGGTGGAGGATGGTGGACGTGAAACCGTCCGACCCTCCACCAACCTCCTCAACCTGAATTAACTTGCCCCACCCATGGTTTCCGACCCCTCCCCAAGCCATTTCTCGCGCATCACCGACATCCACATCCACATCCAACCTTGGCGCGACCTCAAGCCGAACGTGCAGGCGGTGATGCGCGCCGGCAAAGAGGACCACTGGGACTTCCTGCTGTCGCTGATGGACGATCCCAAGGCGCTGCTCCAGGTCATGGACAAGGCCGGAGTGTGGCGCGTGGGACTGGTCAACTATCCGAGCCCCGACATTATGGGGTTCACCGATTCGACCAACGATTTTGCCGCCCGCTACGCCAGCGCCAACCCCGAGCGGCTGCTGCCGTACGGCGGCGTGCATCCCCGCTTCAGCACGAATCCCGCGGCCGACGTCGATCGCCTCGTGGATCTCGGCATCCGCATGCTCAAGATCCATCCCAACCATCAGGCCTTTCCCGCCAACGCCTACACCGAAGGGCTCGATTCCCTGGCGGCTATCTACCGCCGTTGCGAGGAGCGGGGGCTCCCGGTGTTGATCCATACCGGCACGTCGATCTTCCCCGGGGCGCGCTCCAAGTGGGGCAATCCGCTGGAAATGGACGACGTGGCCATCGACTTCCCCGATCTGCAGCTCGTCATGGCCCACGGCGGCCGGCCACTCTATATGGAAGAGGCGTTCTTCATATTGCGACGTCATCGTCGTGTCAGGCTGGACGTATCCGGCATTCCGCCGCTCAAATTGCTGGACTACTTTCCCCGGCTGATGGAAATCGGCGACCGCGTGCTGTGGGGAACGGATTGGCCGAGTCCCGGTGTGAAAGACCTGCGCGGGAACATCGACCAGCTGCTGACCCTTCC
>DATFSB010000311.1:0-9705 GCA_035262825.1 Gemmatimonadales bacterium
CACGACGCTCGCCGTCGTGGTCACGAATCTCACGCTCGACAAGGTGGCGTTGCAATCGCTGGCGCGCGCCGCGAGCGACGCCCTGGCGCGCCGCATCACGCCGTTCGGGACGCTGTTCGACGGCGACGTGATATTCGCCGCCAGCACCGCCGCGTTGGCGCCGTCGTCGCCCTTGCAGGCCGAGGCCCTGGCCGCCGCGGCGGTGCCCGAGGCGCTCGAGCGCGCCGTCCGGCTCGCCGCCGGCAACGCCGTCACACCAGGCCTCGGGAGCAGCCCATGACCGAACAGCTGATCCGCGCCCTCGGCGAGCTGCAGCGCAAATGGGTGCCCGATCGCCGTATCGGCGTGTTCGACGTCGCGCTCCAGGAAGGGCGCATCGAAGGATCGACCACCAGCCGCGAGGCCCAGGCCGAGGTCCGCCGCATCGGGAGTGCCGCCGGGCTGGAAGTCGCGGTCACCCTGCTCCCCAACGCCACTGTCGACAGCGGCGACGTCGCCGTGGTGACCGCGGCGCTCGCGCCGCTGCTCGAGCGGCCGGCGGTGCGCGCTCCGCGCGTCAACGAGGCGGTGCAGGGCGAGCCGTTGACGTTGCTGGAGCGCAAGGACGACTGGCTGCGCGTCCGTGGCGGCGACGGCTACGTGGCGTGGATCCACTCTGGATACGTGCGCGTCGGCCTGACCGACTGGTTCGAAGGCTGGCTGCGCCAGGCGACGATCCGCTCGCTCGGCTGCGAGCTCGAGTATCAGGGGGAGCGCGTGCGGCTGCCGATCGGCGCGCGGCTCGCCCCGTTGCGCGAAGGGAGCGGCGTCGAGACCGCCGACGGCCGTCTGGCGCGCGTCGTGGCAGGGGTCGTGCGCTCCGAATCGGAGCTGCACGCGGAGGCGCGGCTCATGGCGATCCCGCAGCTCGCGCTGCGCTGGTTCGGAGGCGCGCCCTATCTGTGGGGTGGCCGCACCGAGTGGGGTGTGGATTGCTCGGGGCTGGTGCAAGCGGTGTACGCGGCGCGAGGGCTCGCGCTGCCGCGCGACAGCGATCAGCAGGCCGCGTCCGGGGAACCGGTCGCGCTGTCCGGATCGGGAGCGGGGTACGCCGTCGGGGACCTGCTGTTCTTCGCGGAACGCGAGCGGATCTCACACGTCGCCTTGTGGGCCGGATCCGGCCGCATCGTGCACTCGACCCTGTCGCGCGGCGGCGTGGTGAGCGAGGACCTGTTTGCGGACCAGGCCCGGCTCAAGACGCTGCGCGAGCAGCTCGTCGTGGTGCGGCGGGTGGAGCGCTGATGCGTCTGATTCTGTTCGATATCGACGGCACGATCCTCCTCACCGACGGCGCCGGGCGGCGCGCGATCGAGCGCGCCCTGGTCGACATCGCGGGCACCGCGGGACCGATCACCGACCACCGCTTCGACGGCAAGACCGACCCGCAGATCGTGCGCGAGCTGTTGTCGCTCGCCGGTCATCCGGAGGCGACCAACGACGAGCGGGTCCGGACGGTGTGCGATCACTACGTCGGTCATCTCGCCGATGAGCTGGCGAAGCCGACCCAGGCCACGCGGCTGATGGTCGGGGTGCGCGCCCTGCTCGACGCCCTGGAGCCGGTAGAAGCGGACGGCCGCGCCCTGGTCGGCCTGCTCACCGGGAACGTGGAGCGCGGTGCCGCGCTGAAGCTGCGCTCGGGGGGGATTGACCCGTCGCGGTTTCGCGTGGGGGCCTATGGCTCGGATGCGGCGCACCGTCCCGAGCTACCCGCCATCGCCCAGCGCCGGGCGGCCGAGCGGCTCGGGGTTGCGATCGCCGGGCCGGACGTCGTGATCATCGGCGACACCCCCGATGACGTGGTCTGCGGTCGCCCGATTGGAGCGCGCACCGTGGCGGTGGCGACGGGAGGCTTCGACGTTGCGGCGCTCACCGCTGCTGGGGCAACGCACGTGTTCTCCGATCTGTCCGACACCGTCCGCGTGCTCGAGGCGCTTTTGTCGTGACGCGCCCCACGCGTGAGCTGGAAGTCAAAGCGCGTATCATCAACGTCGCCGAGCTGCGCCGCCGGTTGCGGCGCGCCGGGGCGAGGGTCGAATTCCGCGGCGCCATGGCCGATCGCCGTTACGACCGCGATCGCGTGCTCACGCGCGTGGATGAGGTCCTGCGCTTGCGGACCTACCGCCCGGCCGGGCGTGGGCGCCCGCACGCCGTCCTGACATGGAAGGGAGCGGCGAGCGCCCGCGCGCGGGGCCGCTACCGCCACCGCCTCGAGCTGGAACTCGAGATCCCGGATCCCGGGACGCTCCACAGCGTGCTCTCGCGGCTCGGCTACCGTGTCACGATGGCGATCGACCGGCGCGTCGAGGTGTATCGTTTGGGACACGCCATCCTGCGCCTGGAACGGTATCCACGAATGGACACCCTGCTGGAAGTCGAGGGCCCGCCTCGGGCGATCGAGCGCGCCATCGCGGCTACGGGCATCGAGCGCGGGCAGTTCCGCTCGGAATCGCTTCCCTATTTCATGCGCGCGTACCGCCGCCGCACCGGCAGGCCGGCGCGGCTCGCGCAGTGACGCTCGTAGTTCCGGAGCTCGGGCCCTGCCTCGGGCGACTCATCGTGCCGCGGCGCGTCACCGAGCTGTGGGTGCCCCTGGATGACGTGCGCGAGTCGCTGGCCACCAGCGTGATGGAGGGCGCCGGAAAGGCGCGTCGCGAGGCATCCAACGGAGCGAAGGGTGGGGCACGCGCGCTCACGGCTCTGGATCGCGATGCGTGGACGCAGGCCTGGGAAGACGCGGTGCGCAAGGCTGCCGACCGGATCGCGGCGGTACTCGACCGGATGCTGGAGACCGAGGCGAAGCGGGTGCGGATGCCGCGGCGCCGGCAACGCCGGCTGGCCGTCTCTCCCGTCGAGCGGCGCGCGATCGCGGCCCGGCTGGCATCGGGTGGCGACACGCTCGATGAGGCGCTGAACCAGGTGTCGAGCGCGACCGAAACACTGGCGCGGAGCTGGCCCGGGGATACCACCACCCAGGGCGTGTGGCGGACGGCGCAGGAGGCCGCGGCCCGCCGCCTCGAGGCGGCGTGGCTGATCCTCGAAGGCCAGGTCGAGCAGGAGCGAGCGCGCTGGACGGGAGAGGTGGACGCCGTGAAGTCGTGGCGACCGTCGCTGGTGCCGGTATTCGTCATCTGGACGCCGCTCGCCGCCATCGCCATCTGGCTCGGTCTCGTGCTCGGCGGATACCTCCCCGCACCGCAATGGCTCGCAGAGCTGCTGGACTTCTAGCCGGTCTCTTGCTCGCGGGGCTGCCGCTGTCGGCGCAGCTGCGCCCTGTCGTGGTGCGTGTGTCCGGACCCCGGGGTCTCGACTCGCTCGCCCGGCTCGGCTTCGAGGTCGCCGGAGCGCGCCGCACCCCCGCGGGACTCGAGGCGATCGTCGTCGCCTCTCCCGCAACCGAGCGCCTCCTTGCCGGTGCGGGTCTCGTCGTGGCCCCGGTCCCGGGAGCGCCGCTGGGGGCCGCCGGCGACAGTTTCTCCGTCTATCGCTCCTTCGACAAGCCGATCACCGGGATTCGGGCCACCCTCGCCACCTGGGCGGCGGCGGACACCATGATCCACGTGGATTCGGTCGGCGCGTCGGTCGAGGGGCGGCCCATTCTGGCGGTGAAGATCGGCGCCGCCGCGGACGCGCCGAACCGGTCCAACGTCCTGTTCATGGGAACGCATCACGCGCGTGAGTGGGTGTCGACGGAAATGGCCATGCGGCTGATCCGCTGGCTCGCGGATTCGGCGCCGCCCGCGATGCTCGCCACCCGCGATGTGTGGGTGATCCCGGTCGAGAATCCCGACGGCTACCAGTACACCTTCACCACCGACCGTTTCTGGAGGAAGAACCGCCGCGACAACGGCGACGGTTCGTTCGGTGTCGACCTGAACCGCAATTACCCCGAGTTCTGGGGCTACGACAACGCCGGCTCGAGTGGCGCCACCGGGAGCGAAGTGTTTCGCGGCTCCGCGCCTGCCTCGGAGCCGGAGACCCAGGCGATCATCGCGTTTCACGCGGCGCACCCGCCCGTCGTGGCGGTGTCGTATCACACGTACAGCGGGTTGGTGCTCTTCCCCTACGGTTTTCGAGACGGCGCGCTGGCTCCCGATCTGCCGATCTACCGGGCGCTCGGCGGGTCCGATCTGCTGCCGGCGGTGCGCGACAGCGTCCCGGACACCTTCCATTCGTACTACCATCCCGGACCGGGGTGGAATCTGTATCCCACGAACGGCGAGTACACCGACTGGGCCTACCGGGCGCACCAGACGATCGCCTTCACGACCGAGCTGACGAGCGGCTGCTGTACTCCGGACTCGAATTTCTATTACGGCTTCGTCTTTCCCGACGACTCCGCGCTCATCGATCGCGTGTTTCACGACAATCTCCCCTTCGCGCTCGCCGCGATCGATGCCGCCGGCGGTCCCGGCTTGGCGCAGGGGCCCACGGGAGCGCTGCCGACCACGCCGCGCGTCGAATCGATCTGGCCCGAAGTGTGGGTGAATCTGCCTTCGACGGGACCGCTCCCCTTTTCGCTCAGCGTGCGCGGCCCGAGCGGCGGGATTCTGCAGCGCTCGTTGCAGACCGATTCGCTGGCCCGCGGCACCGTACGGACGTGGTGGCGCTCGGATGTGACCATCGATCAGGCGCGCGCCATTCGCGTGGAGGGAGCGGGTCTCGAAGGAGAGTTAATTTCGATCGCCGGCGCCGAAGATGCGGACCTCGGCTGGACGGGGTGGACGCGCAGCGGCGAAGCGCTCACCGGCACCTACGCCTGGGCGACCGCGACGGACGACACGCTCACCTCGCCGGTCGTGAATCTCTCCGGCCGCACGCGCATATGGCTGCAGTTCTGGACCAAACACCGCGGATCGACGTTTACTCCCGAGCAGCACGGGCTGGTGCAGGTTTCGGGCGACAGCGGTACCACGTGGTCGACCGTCGCTCTCGTGCTGGGCGACGGACCAGCCTGGTATCCCGTGCGCGTGGATCTCCCGGCGTTCGGCGGGTCGCGCGGCGCCCGGGTCCGGTTCGTCTCCGCCGCGTTCACGTGGTGGCTGGACGCAGTCGGCTTCGCGAGCGATTCGACCGCCGCGTTTGCGGCGCTCCCGCCGGTGGCGGCGCTCGAGGTTTCGGAGAACCCGGTGCACGGATCTCAGGTCGTCTTCTCATGGCCCGCGGGAACGGGCGCGCCGCTGATCGGGGTCTATACTTTCGGCGGGGACCGGCTCGTCTCGGCCGCCCTGACGCCGGGGTCGACCGAGTACGCGTGGGACCTGACCGCCGGCTCGCACCGCGTCCCCAACGGCGCCTACGTCGTGGTGCTGCAGCTCGACGGCCGGGTGATGCGGCGGCGGCTCTTCGTGACTCGATGAGCACGATCGGCGTCGGGATCGACCTCGTGGAAGTGCCGCGCGTGCGTCACATGCTCGCCGAGAAGGGGACGCATGTGTTCGAGCGGCTGCTCACACCCGGCGAAGCGCGCTACTGTCTTTCCAAGCTCGATCCTTCCGAAAGCGTCGCCGTCCGGTTGGCCACGAAGGAGGCGGTCTACAAGGCGCTGCAAAGCTCGCCGGCAGCGCGTGGAGTGGGATGGCGTGAGATCGAGGTGGTGCGCGACGAGAACGGCCGACCGGAAGTGGTGCTGACGGGGCTCGCTCACCAGGTGGCGGAGCAGCTCGGCGTGCGCCAGGTGATGGTCTCGTTGTCGCACACCCACGAAGCGGCGATTGCCATCGCCTTGCTCGAGGGCTAAGGAGGTTATACTTCGGGGCACCCTTTTTGAGAACGATTCTCATCTACCGTAACGTCTTCCGCAGCTTCATTTTCGTCATCGGCTTCATCGCTCCGCTCCACGCGCAGACAGGTGATTCGGTCGCCGTGGCCCGGCGTGTGGCCGCTGCCGCCGCACTCGCCGTCAAGGAGTACGCCCTCGGCGTCCCGCCGGCCGGGGGAGTCGTCACCGACAGCGAAGAGGTGAAGGAAGGCCGGCTGTTCATCGACCAGGCGCGTGCCGCGCTTCCCGGTCTCCCCGCCGCCGCCCGCGGTCATAGCGACAGCGCCCTGCTGGTGATCCGGGCACTCTTCGACCGTACCGCCGCACCCGCGCAGATCACTCCGGTCGCGCAGGCCCTGGCGCAACGCCTCGCACAGGACCTGGGGGCCGAGATCGAGCCGGTAGCGCCGCAGGGCGAAGGCGCGGCGTTGGCACGAGGTGCGGCGGTGTTCCAGAGCGCCTGCGCCAGCTGCCACGGGGCGTCGGGACGCGGCGACGGACCGGCCGCCAGGGGAATCGTGCCGCCGCCGGCCAATCTGACCGACGCCGCCGTGATGGGCGCCAAGTCGCGCGTCGATCTCTACCGCCAGCTGCTGCTCGGCGTCGCCGGGACGGCGATGCCGGCGTTCGAGCGGACACTGGCCGACAGTGATCGCTGGGCGGTGGCCGCGTACGTGCAGACGCTGCAGTACGGCGGGTCGCGCGAAGCGGCGGTTTTCGCGGCGGTGCGCCGGCAGCTCGATTCAGCCGTCACGACGCGATCGGGGGACGTGGCGTTCGACGCCTACATGACGTTCGAGGGCGTGGAGAGCGCGGTGCAGGCGAGACAACCGGCGCTTGCGAGCCGGATCGAAAACGAATTCCGCGAGCTGCGCGAGCGCGCCGCCTCGGGGGACGTCACCGCCGTGCACCGCCAGCTGCTTGGCGATCTCGAGAACGCCGAGCGGGCGGTGACGGACAAGAGCTCGACGGCCAACCTCTTCGTACAGTCGTTTCTTCTGCTCGTGCGCGAAGGGTTCGAGGCGATCCTCATCATTGCCGCTCTGATGACTTTCCTCACAAAGGCGGGCGCCGCGGAGCGGCGTGGCGAGGTCGCCTGGGGCGCCTGGGCCGGCGTGGCAGCGAGCGTCGTCACGGCGATTCTGTTCGAGCTGCTGATCGAGACCACTCCAGGACAGCGCGACGCCCTCGAAGGCATCACGATGCTCGTGGCGGTGGTGGTACTGTTTTTCGTCAGCTACTGGCTGCTCTCCAAAGTGGAAGCCGACAGGTGGACGGCGTTCCTGAAGCAGCGCGTCCACGCGGCGCTCTCCTCCGGAAGCGCGTTGGCGCTCGCATCGGTCGCATTTCTGGCGGTGTATCGCGAAGGAGTGGAGACCATCCTCTTCTACAAAGCACTGCTCGTCTCGGGAGGAAGCGGGGACGCCGGCCCCGTGGTGCTCGGCGTGGTTCTTGGCGCCGTGGCGCTGGTGGCGCTGTACGTCGGGATCATGCGACTCGGGATGCGCATCCCGATGAAGCTGTTCTTCGCCGTTACGGGGGCGCTGCTCTACTACATGGCTTTCGTGTTCGCGGGGAAGGGAATCGCCGAGTTGCAGGAAGGGAGAGTCATCGGGACGACGGTGGTGCCGGCGCTCGAATGGCTGCGCGTGCCGTTCCTCGGTGTCTACCCGACGCTGCAGTCGCTGGCGCTGCAGGGGTTGCTGGTGGCGCTGGCGATTGCGGCTGCGCTGGTCATGCGCTTCAAGCCATCAGCTGTCAGCCATCAGCCTTCAGCTTGAGGCAGCGCCTTCTTGACCAACGCTGACGGCTGAGAGCTGACAGCTGACGGCGTCTTCAGCTTCGCAAGCAGATACACCCCCACCAGCACCAATCCAACACTCGTCGCCTGCGCGATCGTGAAGCCGTTCAAGAAGCGATCGTCTTTGGCGCGCAGGAATTCAATCGCGAACCGTTCCACGCCAGCGATAACGAGATAGCAGGCGAACAGCCACCCTGTGGCGTGGCTGTGATCGCGGCGCTTCCACAACCAGGCGGTCGCGAGCAGCATCAGCGCCGTCTCGTAGATCTGCGTCGGATGCACGGCGACGAGATCAGCCGGGTTTGTGCCGGCGGGGAAGGCGACGTGGAACGCCTGCAGATTGTTGACGGTGGTCGCCGGCAGACCCTCGGGGAATTTCACCGCCCATGGTAACGAGCTGGGCCGGCCGTAGTCGTCTCCGACCACGAAGCAGCCGACGCGGCCGATGGCGTAGCCGAGCGTGAGCGCGGGGGCGACGAGATCGGCGGTGAACGCGATCGGCACTTTGCGGCGCCAGCTGTTGAAGATGACGCCCGCCACGCCGCCGAGAAACCCGCCGTACCACACGAACCCGCCGCGGCTGAACAGCGACCCGCCGGTCAGGATCCAATACCAGAGCTTCGCACCCAGGAGTCCGCCCAGCACCGCCGCGATGACGATGTCGGCGGCGTATTCCTCGTCGAGCCCGCGCCGCCGCAGCTCGAGTTGAATGGCCCATCCCGACATGATGAAGGCCAGCATCATCATCAGGCCGAAACCGGTGACCGAGAGACTGCCGATGTGCAGGACCAGCGGGTATACGGTCATGGAGTGCGCGGTGCGGGGTGCAGGGGGGTGAACGGCTCGAGACCGGGCAGTGGGAGGTTCGCCCGGGCGTCGAGCATCCAGTCGCTGCGCTCGCCGCGGGCGAGGCGCCACCACCCCGCCCGGGCGATCATGGCGGCGTTGTCGGCGTTGAGGCGCGGGCTCGCGACCGCGACGCGGGCGTGCGGGGCGAGCGCCTGCACGGCGCGGGCGGCGAGGGCGCGGCTGCACGCGACGCCGCCGCCCAGCACGGCGGTGCGATATCCGGTCAGGCGCACGGCGCGCTCGAGCTTCGCTACCAGCACGTCGAGCACCGCGTCCTGAAAACCGCGCGCCAGATCGGCGCGATCGCGCTCCAGGTCCTGCGAGCCGCGCACGGCATGCAACACCGCCGTCTTGAGACCGGAGAACGAAAACTCGAACCCCTGGTCGATCATCGGACGCGGGAACGAAAACCGCTCGGGGGTCCCGGTCGCGGCGAGCCGCTCGATGACCGGGCCGCCGGGATAGCCGAGCTCGAGCAGGGTCGCCACCTTGTCGAACGCTTCTCCCGCGGCGTCGTCGCGCGTCGCCCCCATCAAGCGGTAGCGTCCCCACGCCGGCACGTCGAGCAGCATGGTGTGGCCGCCCGACACGAGCAGGGCCACGAACGGCGGGGCGAGCTCGGGGTCCTCGATCGCCGGTGCGAACAGATGCCCCTCGAGATGATTGACGCCGATGAGGGCCCGGTCCCGGGCGTACGCGAGCGCCTTGCCGTACACGACGCCGACGAGCAGCGCCCCGACGAGTCCGGGCCCCGCCGTCACGGCGACGGCATCGATCGCGCTCCAGGCGAGCCCGGCTTCGGCGCGCGCGCGGTCGACCACCGCCGGCAGCGCGGCGAGGTGGGCGCGGCTCGCCAGCTCGGGGACGACGCCGCCGAACACCTGGTGGATGTCCTGGGAGAGGATGACGAGACTTGCCAGCTCGGGAGGCCGCGTCGCGCCGCCCACCAATACCGCGGCCGACGTCTCGTCACACGATGTTTCGATCCCCAGGACGACGTCAGCCACGGCCGCGCTTCCGCACCACCAGTACCGATTCGGGGACCGCCCGCGCGGTGATCCCTCGCGGCGCCAGCACCATCAGGTGCACGACCGCGCTGTCGGAGATGGGACCGCCGAGGTGGATGATCACCTTGAGACTGTCCTTGGTGAGTCCCACGACGATCGCCTCCGGCCCGCGGATCACGACGTTGGCGCGGGACGGGCGCAGCTCGTAGCCGGTGAGCGGCCCGGCACCGCTTTCGACCGGCAGCAGGTTG
>DATFSB010000312.1:0-12072 GCA_035262825.1 Gemmatimonadales bacterium
ACGGCGCTCGATCGCGGCGCCGCCCCGGCGGGTCCACACGAAGGTCTTTCCGTCCTGCCGCCGCACGGCGCGGATCGGCACGGCCAACACCTGCCGGCGCGTGTCGATGGCGATACGCACCGTCGTCGTCATTTCGGCGCGTAGCGTACGACCCCGCGGCGGCTCGAATCGCACCACCGTGACGTAGTCGACCACATTGTCCCGGATCTCGGCCTCCGGGTACACGGTGCGCACCATGCCGGCGAACTCGTGGTCCCCGTACGTATCGACCGTGAACACCGCTTGCTGGCCGGGGCGAATGCGCCCGATATCGGTCTCGTCCACGTATGCCAGGACTTCGAGACGCGACGGATCGAGCAGCGTCAGGAACGTCGGGGCCGCGAAGCTCGCGGCGACGGTTTCTCCCTCCTGCGTCGAAACGGAAGCGACGACGCCGGGGATCGGCGCGACGATACGCGCGTACTCGAGCTGGGTAGCGGCGAAAGCGAGACCGGCGCGCCCGCCGGCCACCTGTTGCTCGGCCACGGCGAGGGCGCGCTCGGCGAGGTCCAGCTCCGCCGGCGACACGCCGCCCGCCGCGGCGAGCTCGCGTTTGCGCCGCAGGTCGGCGGCGGCGTAGCCGAGGTTGGCCTCCGCCTGATGCAACGCGGCGGCGGCTTCGTCCCGTCGCGCGATCAGATCGCGGTCATCCAGCTCCGCGAGCAGCTGCCCCTTGGCGACGACATCGCCGATCTGGACGTACAGCCGCTTCACGACGCCGGAGATGCGCGAGCCCACGCGGACCTCGGCCCCGACTCGCGGCTTGATCACGCCGGTCGCCTTGACGACCGACGCGATATCGCGGCGCAGCACGCGCTCGACCGGCGCGTCGCCGCCGGCGCCGGGAGCACCCGGCGACCGGCCGCGCCAGGCGATCGCGACGGCGGACGCCGCCGCGATTCCCGTCGCCACGACACCCCACGCAACCCGCTTCATGGCTCCGCTCCCGTTGAATGCGCGAGGATACTAGGCGGGGATGTTTGCTGAGGTGTTGCTGGGGTGTGTCAGTGTGCGGCGCGTCCTTTACTACAGATGCCGAGACGCCCAGCCGTCCAGGTAGACGCCGAGTCGCCGGGCCGCCGAGTGGACGCCGAGGCTTGAGGAGCGACGACCCTCAGGTTTGCGCCATGCAGACCAGCAGGATGCCGAACGCGAGAGCGCTCAATGCGCTGCGGACGGCGTGCAAGCGGCCCCACCGCACCAGCAGACCCGCCGCCTGTGGAGATTGCGGGTCGAGGTTCGGATCGAGCAATCGGCGATTCGTGGGAAAGATCACGACGAGGGTGAAGGGCACTACGGCGCCGAGCAACAGGCCGCCGATGAGCAATCCAAGGTGGCGGGTCTGCAGCCAGGCAGCGACGGCGGTGAGGCACCCCAGGCTCGCGAGTGAAGCCTGCATGATGGTACCGCGGCGGTAGCTGGGCGCGAACTGGCGCAGCGCGAGCGTCATGCCGCAGGAGAGCCGTGCCGGATGCTCGACGGCATTCACGTAGATTGCGGCTCCGGCGAAGAGTCCGGCGCACACCGTGGCGAGAATTTCGAGCACCATGAGTAGGAATAGTAATGCTCGAAGGCCGCGCGCCTCGAACACGGCCGTGCATCGCGCATGGCGTTGCTCCCGCTGAACAATGTCTCGGCGAGGCGTTGGTCTCCCTCAACAGTATGTCACGCGCGCTGTTGCTGATCCTGAAACGAACGTTTTACACACGTCGTTGCACGGCTTCCCTAACTTCATCTCGCGGTCATCCCGGCTCTGCCGTCTGAGTGCCTGTTGGTATTTCTCTACGCGGGAGTGTCGTATATGAAACACGACTCCGCCCGGCGCGCCGGCCTGAAGGCCGGTGGGTCCTCGGCGACCGGGAGCCGATTGGACATGCGGCCTCCCCATCTGCGCTTGTTCGGATCGTCGCATCGCAACCGGCACGATGCGCTCCGGTTGCGTCTCGCCTCGTGGGCGTTCACCACACGGCGTGTTCCGCACGAAGTCGCCAGCATCGTTCTGCCGCCGGAGGGTCGGCCGATGGTCGGCGATCTCGTGCTGGCGCGGGTCGATGCCATCGGGCACCACTCGACGCTCCAGCTCGTGAATGGCCGCCGTCGCCAGTTGTTCCCCGGCACCGAAGTGGTCGCCGTCTACGGGCATCGCTACGCGCCGAACCAGTTCGAGGCCGAAGTCCCGGCTTCCATGGGTCCGTGCCATCTCGTCGCGAGCGGAGGGATCGCCGCGCGCGCGCTGTCGTGGCATGTGAAGATCGCCCGCGGACCGACGACGATCACGCCGATCGGATTCCCGGCGGACGCCGCCGCGAACCGCCTCAACCTCCGCAATTTCGCGCTGCCATCGGTGGTGCCGCCGCGTGACTACCAGCCGACGGCGATCGCCGTCGTGGGCACGTCCATGGATTCGGGCAAGACCCAGACCTGCGCCCATCTGGTGCGCGGGCTGATTGCCGGTGGGTTGCGCGTCGGATATGCCAAGGTCACCGGCACGGGAGCGTGCGGCGACTTCATGCTGCTCCGCGATGCCGGCGCCGACCCCGTGCTCGACTTCACCGACGTCGGGCGGCCATCGACGTATCTGTTGAGCCGCGAGGAAGTCGACCACACGATGCAGTCTCTGGTGAATCACGTGACCCACCACGGCGTCGATGCCATGGTGCTCGAGGTCGCGGATGGTGTCCTGCAACGCGAGACGGCGGCCCTCCTCTGTGGCTCCATGTTCCCCCGGCTGGTGGGCGGCATCGTGATGGCCGCGCAGGATTCGATGGGCGCATTGGCCGGCTTCAACTGGCTGCGGGAGCGACCGACGCCCGTGCTGGCCCTGAGCGGCGTGCTCACCGCGGCACCGCTGCAGGTCTCGGAGGCGCACCAGGCCACCGGAATGCCCGTCTTCGACCGTGACGAGCTGGCCACGGCAGGCGTGGCGATGGACTTACTCGCTCAGGCGCAGCATCGGCTGAAGACCCCCAGCACGATCGGAGTTGCCTGATCATGGAACAGGACCACACGCAGAAGCCCCGCTGGTCACCGCCCCGCGGGCGCGTCGTGTGGCGCGTCGCGGCGAGCGACCCGACGCAGGAGTATCTCCTCTACGTCTCGCGCACCGCTGCGGCGGGAGCGCCGGTCATGGTGTCCGTGCACGGTCTCATGCGCGAGGCCACCAAGCACCCGCCGGCATTCTCACAGATGTGCGAAGAGTGCGGTGCGGTGATGATGGCGCCCATCTTCAGGAAGGACACGCACACCGATTACCAGCGTCTGGGGCGAAAAGGCCATGGCCAGCGCGCCGACCTCCTGCTGCATCGGTTACTGGCCGAAGTGGCATCGCTGTGCGGAGCCGACGTGACGCGGATTCACTTGTTCGGATTCTCGGGTGGCGCGCAATTCGCCCACCGCTACGCCATGACGCATCCCGAGCGGGTGGCCCGCGTGGTCGTGGCCGCGCCGGGCTGGTACACGTTCCCCGATCCACAGCAACGCTATCCGTACGGGATCCGCCCGACTCCAGCGCTCAGCGGCGTCACGTTCGACCCCGATGCGTTTCTGCGGGTGCCCATGAGCGTGATCATCGGCAGCCTCGATACGACGATGGAGAACACGCGCAGCACCGCGCGGACCGTTGCGCAGCAGGGCGCGACCCGCCTGGATCGAGCCCGCAACTGGGTGAGCGCGATGCGGGACGCCGCGACGGCCCTGAGCCTCGAGCCCCAGGTGACGATGACCGAGGTGCCCGGCATCGGGCACTCGTTTAGCGAGTTCTGCGAGCGCGGCAACCTGGTCGAGTTGGTGCGTCAGGCGTTGTTCGGCGAGGCCCCGGTCGACGCCCGGCGGGCTGCGCGGCGCGCGGCCCGGCGTCACAAGAAGGCGGTCTCGCATCCCGCGCCGGTGGCGCACCGCGTCCGTTGATGGCGCGGTCGAGCCAGGCGAGAAAGCGCGAAACAGCGAAACACGATCCGCGGCACGAGCTGCTCCCGGCAGTCGTTTGGCCTCGCCGGCCTGCGCCAATCCCGAGCCCCGGCGAGGACGATGGAGATGCGATCGGCGAGCTGCTGGGCTCGCCGGGAGACCCGCCCGCGCGGCAGCGCGCGCGCGGGTTCTGGCGCCGACCGCGGAGGGTGCTCCTCGTGGCATTGCTGGTCGCGGTCGCCGTCCCGGCGTTCTTCTGGTTGCGCTACCGGTCGCAGCACGTGACCTCGAAGAACGCCGCGGTCCGCGGCCACGTCGCCGAGGTCGGCACGCCGGTCAGCGGCCTGGTTGCCGCGGTGACGGTCGATGTCGGCGATCGGGTTCGGGCGGGTCAGGTGCTCGTGCGGCTCGAAGATCGGCTGCTCAAGGCCGCCGTCGAGGAGGCGCGCGCGGCGGTGGAGGGGTTGCTTCGGACGATCGAGGTCGAGCGCGTGACCGTCGGGCAGCAGCAGTTGCAGGTCGAGCAGCTCGGACCGGAGGTGGCCGCCCGGGTCGCCGCGGCCAATGCCGAGGCTGAGGCCGCCCGGGTCGAGGCCGACGGCGCTCGACGCACGGAGGCGCTGATGGACACGCTGTACTCGCACGACGGCGTGGTGTCCACCGAGGAGCTGCGCGTTGCGCAGTCCCGGCGCCACGCCGCCGACGCGCGGCTCGCGGAGGCCGAGGCGAATGCCGTCGTGGCGGCGCGCTCGGGGGCGGGGGGGACCCAGATCGCCCAGGACGAGATGGTCATCCGCCGGCGCAG
Organism: Gemmatimonadales bacterium; assembly: GCA_035262825.1. Taxonomy (GTDB): domain Bacteria; phylum Gemmatimonadota; class Gemmatimonadetes; order Gemmatimonadales; family GWC2-71-9; genus DASTHG01. The sequence goes on from DATFSB010000312.1 coordinate 4,751, forward strand.
GATTGCCGTGCTCCAGGCCAATCTCCTCGCTGCGCAAGCCCGGCTGACCCGCGCCGAGACGGACCTCGAGAGCGCCGTGATCCGCGCTCCGGACGACGGCGCGATCGTCCGCCGCATCGCCCAACCCGGCGAAGCCGTCGGCACCGGAGAGCCGGTGATCTCGATGTGGCTGGGGAACGACCTCTGGGTCGAGGCCTGGGTCGACGAGGAAGACGTCGGCTTTGTTCGCATGGGCGCCACCGCGACCGTGAGCTTCCACTCGATCCCCGGCCAGGAGTTCACCGGTCGCGTCGATCGCATCGGCCTCTCGACGGATCTGGAGATCCCCGCCGTGGAAGTGCCTCAGCCCCGGTTCGCGCGGATGAACGGCGCGCCGGTCGTCGGTCTACGGATTCGGCTCGACGCGCCGCCGCCCAACCTGGTGCCGGGCGTGTCGGCCATCGTCGCCATCCAAAAAGAAAGGTGACGTGTGATGGCGATCGGCGGGGCGACCACGGCGCGCTCCGGCTGGTGGTCAGGACTCGTGCGACCCGAGCGGCGTCTCGATTCCATCACGCTGATGGCAGTGATCGTTGCCGCGTGCCTGCCGATCGCAGCCGCCGCGTCGCGCGGTTTCGCATTCCCCTGGAGCGGAGCGCCGCTGCTGCTTAGTCCGCTCCGCGCACTGGGGTCCTGGCTGAACGCGCATCTCGCCTTCGATTGGGTGCCCCCCGCAGACCGGCCCACGATTTTCTTCCTGCTGCAGCTTCCGATCGGAGCACTGCTCATTGCCGTGTTCCGGCTGGTTCTCGGAATCCGGGTGTTGGGCATGCGGGCGATCCTCCTGGGTCTGGGCATTCAGGGTCTGGGGCTCCTGCCCGGCCTCTTCCTGATGCTGGTCATCGTCAGCTCGATCGCGCTGATCCGGCCGTGGATCCGGAACGCCCGACTGCCCAAATACGCGCGCCTCACGTTCATCCTCGGCCTTTCGGCGATGATCATGGTCAGCGCGGTGTTCGTCGCCCCGTGGCTCGGGTCCTCGACGGTTTGGAAGGTGGCGTTCTTTCCGGCGATCATGACGGCCATGTTCGCCGAAGGGGTCGCCAAGAGCCTGGAGCAGGACGACGTCGTGATGGCGACCTGGCGGGCGGCGGGAACGATCACTCTCGCGCTGGTCTTCGGGCTGGTCGACCGGCCGGTCTCGCGACTCGTCTATCAGGCCCCCGAGCTGATCGTGACGCAGCTGATGGCCATCGTGCTGCTGGCCGAGCTGGTCGACCTTCGCCTGCTGGAGGCGTGGCCAACCCGCATCTCGCGGCGACTCTTTCCCCCTCGGCCCAAGGTTGCCGTGGTGTACAACCGCGACACCGACGGGACAGCCTCCCCGGGCCGCCCGATGAGCCCGCGCTCCGTCGAGCATGCCGTCACGCCGCGCGTGAAAGCGCTGCGCCAACAGGGCTTTGAAGTGAAAGTGTTCGAAGGCGACGGAGCGCTGCTGGGAAAGTTGGCGCGCTATCTGTCGCCGGACCTCGAGCGCGGCACGCCCGGCGGGATCGTCCTCAATCTGGCCACTGGGGCGCGGGGCGAAGGCGCCGGCGTTCACGTGCCGGCCATGCTCGAAATGGCGGGCATTCCGTACACCGGTCCGGGTCCCCTGGCCCAGGCCCGTCTTGCCGACCGCTTCGCGCTCCTCACCCTGCTGCGACGGGCGAAGGTTCCCGTCCCCAGGCACTTCCTGGCTCGCGAGCCGGCGGACGTGGTCGATGCCGAGCTTCCCGCATCTGTGCAACCGCGCTTTGCGGCAGGCGCGCACCGCAGGAGCGTTCGCGATCTCCGGTCGCTGCGCAGCGCGGTGCGCGAGTTCCGCAGGCGCTACGGTCAGGACACGCTGGTCGAGCGGATGACGCGGGGCCGCAGGATCAGCGCGGCGCTGCTCGGCAACGACCTCATCGAATGCCTCCCTCTGGTGGAGCACACGCGTGGATCGGGCGCGAAAACCTGTCCGGCGCTGCTCGACGACGCGATCGCGGATCGGGTGCGCGCACACGCGCACGCGGCGTTCCGGGCCGCCGGCTGTCGTGACTACGCCCGCATCGACGTCCGGGTCCCTCGTTCCGGTGAACCGGTGGTCGTCGACGTGAAGTGGTCGGATCTGTTCGCGCGGCAGGGAGCCTTCCTCACCGCCGCGCAGGCCGCGGGCCTATCGTGCGCGGCCGTCACGCGCCGCATCGTTGCCGAAGCGGCGCGGCGCTACGTGTCCTCGCTGAACCAGCCGGGCGAGTCGACGGGAGAGACGACCGTCTTGACGCTCGATAAGGCACGCGCGGCGATGGGGTGACCGGCGCGAGGGCCGTGGCGCGCAGCGCGATCGCGCTGTGGCTGATCCCGCTGAGCCCGGGATGCGGCAACCGGGCGGCTGCCCAGGGCGCCCGTCCCCCGGCGGCGCCGCGCTGGATCGACAGCTCGGCGGTGTTCGCGACGGGGTTCGGCCGGCTCTCCTTCGTCGCGCGCGACGGCAATCTCCTCACCGCCCGCATCTATCGCAGCGCCGGGTTCGATCCGGCGCACGGCCCGATCTGGTTCGTGATGCACGGCGCGGGGCGCGATGTGGACCGCTACATTCGCGCGGCGGCGCCGGTGGCGGAGCGCTACCAGGCCCTGGCGATCGCGATCCATTTCACGAAACAGGCCTACCCCAGGGGAGATGACTACACCCTCGGACTGAGCGGCCCTCGCGGCTGGCGCGCGTCCGAGGACATGCTGTACGCCGAAATCGAGCATGTGTTCGACCTGCTGCTGGGTTCGCTCGGCGGGCAGCAGACCGGCTACTACCTGTTTGGGCACAGCGCCGGCGCGCAATTCGTACACCGGCTGCTGACATTTCTACCACAGCCGCGGGTGCTCGGCGCGGTGGCCGCCAATGCGGGCTGGTACACGCTCCCCACCGCGCAAGACCCCCACGTTCACACCATGCCGTACGGATTGATCGGTGGGCCCGTCCGCCCCAACGCGCTGGTGGGTTTCTTCGAGACACCATTCGTCGTGCTGCTCGGCGGCAACGACACCACCACCGCGGCGGCGGACGACCTCGTGCGCGGAACGCCCGAGGCGGAGGCCCAGGGTGCCAACCGGTTCGAGCGCGGCCGGCACTACTTCGCCGTCGCGAAGGCACAGGCCGCTGCGATGGACGCGAGGTTCGCGTGGCGGCTGGAGGTTGCGCCTGGAGTCGGGCATGACGCCGCCCAGATCATGGCGTCCGCCGGCTTCCTGACATTCGGGCATGGGGCGGAGCCGTGCGTCGCCACAACGACGCGCGACACGACGGCGCTCGTCATTACGGAGATCCTCGCCGATCCCCCCGACGGGATCGCGGGCGACGCCAATCGGGACGGCGTGCGCGATCCCGCCGACGACGAATTCGTCGAGATGATGAACCGGGGTCCGGACCCCATATGTATGACGGGGTGGACGCTGGGGGATGCGAGGTCTGCGGTACGCCACGTCTTTCCGCTCGGGCCGGCGCTCGAGCCAGGTCAATTTCTGATCGTGTTCGGCGGCGGCGTACCGACGGGCCAATTCGCAGGCGCCCAGGTGCAGTGGTCGGCGGGCGGGCTGGGATTCCAGAGCGCCGGGGACGTGGTCACGTTGCGCGCCGCCGACGGCGCGATTGTCCAACAGGTATCGTGGGGAAGCTGCGCCGCAGCGCAGTGCGCGAAGGACCACTGGCGCGGTACCCTGGCGATCGGCGGATCGCTCACCCGCGGGTACGAGCCGGGGGCGCAGTGGGGACTTCACCCCGATGTCGCTGGCGTTCGGTACTCGCCCGGTATCGACCAGGACGCTTCGCAAAGACGGGAGCGAACGTCTGAAGGCCACAGTGTGCGGCGCGCCTCACCGACCGAAGCAGGCGCGCAGCCGCCGCAAGCCTTCGGGGATCTGCGCCGTCGCGATCGCGCCGAATCCGATGACCAGCCCGGCGAGGGGGCGCCGCGGCGAGAACATCGACAACGGCAGGACCTCGACGCCACGCGCGGACGCCCGTCGCACCACGCGGTCGAACGTCGCGACCGACGCCCGCGGCGCGAGCGCCGCGACGTGCAGTCCGACGGTAGAGGGGACCGTTTCGAGGTGCCGGGCGAAGTCCGCCGCGAGGGTGCGCACCACCAGCTCGTGCCGCGCCTCGTACACGCCCGCCATCTTGCGGATGTGGCGCGCGAACCCGCCGTCCTCGATGAAGCGCGCCAGCGCCGCCTGCGCCGGCAACGACGAATGCCAGTCGACCAGGTATTTGGCGCGCTGCACGGCGTCCTGGATCGCCGCCGGCGCCACGACGAATCCCAGGCGCAGCGTCGGCAGCATCGTTTTCGAGAACGACCCCACGTAGATGACGCGTCCTGCGGTATCGAGCGTGTGCAGCGGCTCGATCGGCCGGCCGCCGAAGCGGAACTCGCTGTCGTAGTCGTCCTCGACGATCGCCGCCCGGTGGGACTCGGCCCACTGCAGCAGCTCGAGTCGCCGGCCGAGCGACATCGTCACGCCGAGCGGGAACTGATGCGACGGCGTCACGAGGACGAGCCGGGTGCGCGGCGGCAGCGCCCGCACCACGAGGCCCTCGGCATCGACCGGGACGCTCATGACGCGCGCCCCCAGGGAGCGCAGCAGCAACCGGATCGGCAGGTACCCGGGGTCCTCGACGGCCACGACGTCACCGGGCCCGATCAGCGCCCGGGCGATCACGTCGACCGCCTGCTGCGTGCCGTTGGTGATCGTGACGTCGTCCGCGGTGCAGTGCACCCCGCGGGCGAGGCCGACGCGGTGCGCCACCGCCTCGCGCAACGCCGCGTGGCCGGCCGGATGGCCGTACACGCCGCTCGCGCCCGCCTGGGCGCGCAGCTCGCGCACCATCAGGCGTTGCCATGCCGCGTGCGGAAACAGCGCCGCGTCGGGCAAACCGGCGCGAAACTCGTACGTCGCCTGGCGGGCGAACACCCGCGGCAGCCAGACCGCGCTCCAGATCTCGCGCGCCGCCAGCGCGCCGCGCCGGGCCTTGCGCCGGCGCCGGGGCAGGGGCGTCGCGAACGCCGTGACGAACGTGCCCGCGCCGACCCGCGACGTGACGAATCCCTCGCGCGCCAGCCGGTCGTAGGCGACCACGACCGTCGCGCGCGCCACGGCCAGCCGCTGGGCCAGCTCGCGGGTGGGCGGCAGCGCCTCCCCCGAGCGCAGCCGGCCATCGAGGATGGCCTGCCGCAGCTGGCGGTAGATCTCGGCCCTGAGGTTGGCGCGGCCGACGAGGCTGACGTGGATCTCCACCCGCGGGAAGCTACGCGCGCCCCGAAAATTGGACTAGTCGAAATAGCGGGAATTGGCGTCTTTTGGCAGTCCTCCTCCATTTCTATCCTGACCATGGAGTCCTGACGCTTCGCAGCCAGTTCGTTCAAGACGCGGAGCGCACGCGGTCGCTACGATCCGCGGTGCAGTCATAAACCGAGGTACTTGAGGGGCGTCTGATGGGTGCGACGTTGCTCGCAATCGTTATTGTCGTGCCGGCGGTGGTGGTGGTGATCGCCATTGTCGCGATGGTGTGGCGCGCCTCCACGTCGCCGCGCAGTGCGCTCGTCGCCGCGGTCGCCGGCCTCGTGCTGATCGGCTGGCTCGCCGGCACCAGCATCGCTGCGCAGCGCGGCTTCTATCTGCCGCCGCCGCCACCCAGCCCGCCGCCCGTCGGCATACAGCTCCTCATCGCGCTCGCCGGGCTCAGCCTCGCGCTCGCGCTGTCCCCCTCGCTGCGCGGGTTGCTCACCAATCAGCGGTTCCTGATTCGTCTCAACGTGTGGCGGCTCGTGGGCGCCGTGTTTCTGGCGCTGATGGTCACGGGGCAGGTGCCGGCGTTGTGGGCCGTGCCCGCGGGGGTGGGCGACGTGGCGATCGGCGCGACGGCGTTCTGGGTCGCCGGCGGGCTCGATGCACCGGGCGGCAAGCGGCGGGCGATGCTCTTCAACTGGCTCGGCCTGCTCGATCTGGTCGTCGCGGTCGTGCTCGGGGTCATCACGAGTCCGGGAGTGGGACAGCTCGTTCATACGACACCGACCATGGAGCTGGTGACCCACTTTCCCCTGGTGCTCGTGCCGACGTTCCTCGTGCCGCTCGCCGTCATGGTCCATGTCGTGTCGCTGTGGCAGCTGTCCGGACGCCCCTGGTCCTCACCCCCTGTCCCCCTCTCCCCTTCGGGAGACGCGGAACGAATGGGGTTCAGCGGGCGAGCGGGTACATGACAGCGATTCGATCACGCGACGGCACGGCGCTCACGTTCGAGCGGCGCGGGCAGGGCCCACCGTTGATTCTGGTGGACGGCGCCCTGTGCCATCGCGCGATGGGTCCGGGCACCCCGCTGGCGCGGCTCCTCGCGCGGCAGTTCACCGTATTCACCTACGACCGGCGCGGCCGCGGCGAGAGTACCAACCACCGGCCCTATACCGTCGAGCGCGAGATCGAGGACCTGCGGTCGGTGATCGGTGTGGCCGGCGGATCGGTGTTCGTGTGGGGGATGTCGTCGGGAGCGGCGCTGGCGCTCGAGACGGCGCGCGCGGGCGGCTCGATCGCGAAGCTGGCGTTGTACGAACCGCCGTTCATCGTCGACGCCAGCCGGCCGCGGATTCCGGCGGACATCGTTGCCCAGCTGACCACGCTGGTGCAGGGCGACCGCCGCAGCGACGCGGTCCGGCTGTTCCTGCGGCACATGGGCGCACCGGCGATCGCCATCGCCGTCATGCGTCTCCTGCCGCTGTGGCGCAAGCTGACCGCGATCGCACATACGCTGCCGTACGATATGTCGATCGTCTCGCCGTACCAGGCGGGCACGCCGCTGCCCGACGGCCGCTGGAGCACCGTGCGCATCCCGACGCTCGTCATGGTCGGCGGCAAGAGCCCCGCCTGGCTCCATCACGGGACCCAGGCGCTCGCCGACGCCCTGCCGCTCGGCACCCATCGCGTCGTGCACGGCCAGACGCACAACGTGAAGCCCAGGTCGCTGGCGCGGCCGCTCACCGAGTTCTTCACCAGCTAGAGCCTGCGATGTCGATCAGGATCGCCATCAATCTCCCGGTGCAGGACGTCGCCGCCGCGACCCGCTTCTTCACGGCCCTCGGTTTCGCCACCGACGGGCGACTCGCGAATGAACACATGGAAGCCATCGTGATCGGCGACCTGATCTACGTGCTGCTCATCGAAGAGCCGTTCTTCAGACTCGTCGCCAGGAGCGGGACGATGCTGCAGCTGCAGGTCGACAGCCGCGCGCGCGTCGACGAGCTGGCCGACAAGGCGTTCGCGGCGGGCGCCCTCCC
>DATFSB010000313.1:0-6747 GCA_035262825.1 Gemmatimonadales bacterium
GCTGCATCCACGCGCTCTCATTCCGGTCATGCGCAAGAACATCGCGATTCGGATCCGGCCATTCGCCGATCCGTCGTCTCTCGGCACGGAGATTTCGCGGCGCCGCACGCTGGACGCCTATTCGGTCAAGGCGATCTCCGCGATTCCGGGCCAGGCGCTGCTCACCGTCGCCGGCAGCGGGATGCTCGGCGTCCCGGGCATCGCGGCCCGCACGTTCGCCGCGGTGCGCCGCGAAGGCGTTTCGGTTTCTTTCATTAGTCAGGCATCGTCCGAGCATTCGATCTGCTTCAGCGTCCCCGCGGAGCACGCCGAGCGGGCCCGCCACAGCCTGCGCGAGACGTTCCGGCACGAGATCGCGCATCAGGAAATCGATGGCGTCGCCGTCATCCCGGGGGCCGCGACGCTGGTCGTGGTGGGAATGGGGATCGCGAAGACGCCCGGGGTCGCGGCACGCGTTTTTTCCGCGCTCAGCGAGGCGGGCGTCAACATCATCGCCATCGCACAGGGCTCTTCCGAGCTGAATCTCTCTCTCGTCGTAGATGGGAAGGACGTCGCCCCCGCGCTCCGAGCCGTCCACGCCGCCTTTCAGCTCTCCAAGATCGGCGGCGGCAGCGTGCGCGGCGCCGGCCGGACGGACGTCGTGCTGCTGGGCTTCGGCCGCATCGGCCGGGTGCTCGCTCCGCTCATCGCGAAGCAGAACGCGGGACGGCTCCGCGTCGTCGGCGTCATCGACCGCAGTGGTTTCGTGTTCGATCCCGCCGGCTTGGCCCCGCGCCGGCTCGCGGGGCTGGGAGCGGAGAAAGCCGCTGGGAAACCGGTGGCGGACCTCGCAGGCGGGCACGCAGGCGGCGCCAGAGAAACCGTGGCCTTCATGGCGCGCCACGCGCTCGGCAACCCGATCCTCGTCGATGTGACCGCGGACGATACCACGCCGACTCTCGTGGCCGGACTGACGGCAGGGATGCACATCGTCCTCGCCAACAAACGGCCCCTCACCGGAGACCGGCGCGCGTACGAAGAGCTCGCGAAGGCGGCGATGACCCACGATCGCCGGCTGCTGCACGAGGCAACGGTGGGCGCGGGGCTGCCGGTCATCGATACATATCACAAGCTGGTCGAGTCGGGCGATCACGTGCTGAAGATCGATGCGTGCCCGTCGGGCACTCTGGGATATCTGTTCGCCGAGCTCGGCCGTGGCGTGCGCTTCTCTGCGGCCCTGCGTGGCGCGATCGCGAAGGGGTACACCGAGCCTGAACCCCGTGACGACCTCTCCGGGATCGATGTCGCCCGCAAGGCGCTGATTCTCGGCCGGCTGCTCGGGTTCCGCGGCGAGCTGTCGGACGTCGCGGTCGAGTCACTCGTGCCGCGCGGCGCGGCACGACTGCCATTACCCGAGTTCCTCGCGCGACTCGACGAATACGACGACGTCTGGAGACGACGCGCCGAGCAGGCCCGGTCGGACAGCGGCCTGCTGCGGTATCTGGCCGTCATCACGCGACGCAGCATTCGCGTCGGCAGCGCGGTGGTGGAGGCATCGAGCGCGATGGCGTCGCTGGCCGGCACGGACAATCAGTTCATCTTCACGACGCGGCGCTACCACAAGCGCCCGCTCGTGATCACCGGTCCGGGCGCCGGGCCCGTCGTGACCGCCGGTGGAGTCCTCAACGACGTGCTGAGGCTCGCCGGCGCGTGAGTCTTCCGTGACTCGACAACGCTGCGCGAGCTGCGGCTACGAGACGTCCGAGAGCGACTCTCACACGCGCTGCCCGCGTTGCCAGGGGCTGCTCGAGCTACACCATGCGGAGGCGCCGGCGGAGGGACCCGCGCTCGCTCGGGTGTTCGACGAACGCCTCGGCGTCCGCGCCGGTCCGCACGCCTCGGGCGTATGGCGCTTTCGGGAGGTGGTACTGCCGGCGGCGAGCGACGACGTCGTGTCGTATCCCGAGGGCAATACGCCACTGCTGCATCGTGCGGCGGTCTCCGAATGGGCGGGCGTTGCCGGGTTGCTGCTCAAACACGAAGGACTCAACCCGACGGGCTCGTTCAAGGACCGCGGCATGACCGTCGGCGTGACGCAGGCGCGACGCGCGGGGGCGACGGCGGTGGCGTGCGCATCGACCGGTAACACCGGCGCTTCCCTCGCGGCGTACGCGGCACTCGCCGGTTTGCCGGCACTCGTGATCGTTCCGCAGGGGCAGATCGCGATCGGCAAGCTCGCGCAGGCGCTGGCGTACGGCGCGCGCACGCTGGTCGTGCGGGCGAACTTCGACCGCTGTCTCGAGCTGGCGGACGAGGCCAGTCAGAAGCTCGGCGTGTATCTGCTGAACTCGATCAATCCGTTTCGACTCGAAGGACAAAAGACCATCGTCTTCGAGCTGCTGCAGCAGCTCGGCTGGGAGCCACCGGACTGGATCGTCGTGCCGGCGGGCAACCTCGGCAATACGGCGGCGTTCGGGAAAGCGCTGGGCGAGGCGCGGCGTTGGGGCCTGATCGGCCGAGTGCCGCGGCTCGGAGCGGTACAGGCCAGCGGCGCGGCGCCATTCGCGGCGGGGTTCCGCGAGGGGTTCGTGAAGCGCCACCGCGTCGAGCCGCGTACGCTTGCCACGGCGATCAACATTGGGAATCCGGCCTCCTGGGATCGGGCCGTGCGGGCGATCCGGGAGACGGATGGCGCGGTCACCGACGTGTCAGACGACGAGATCCTCGAGGCGAAGGCGGTGGTGGACGCGAGCGGGGTAGGGTGCGAGCCGGCGAGTGCGGCGAGCGTGGCCGGCGTGCGGCGGCTCGCTCGCGAGGGTGTCATCCGACCCGGCGCGCGCGTCGTTGCGGTGCTCACCGGTCATGTGCTGAAGGATGCGGCCGCAGTGACGACGTATCACGTGGAGACCGAGCCGGCGCCTGCCCGGGCGAATCGACCGGTGGAGATCGAGCCGACCCTCGAGGCGGTCGCGGCGGTGGCGCGTCTTAGAGCGTGATCGCCTGCCGCAGGGCCGTCGCCCACCCATCGTTGTGGATCAACCTCGCCCTGGTCGCCGCCCGCAACCATCGCAGCGGCTCTAAGCGTCGCAGCGCCAGCCGATACGGGTTGGCCGGCGTCAGCCGAGCCTCCGTATCGCTCAGCGCCAACGGCGCCCGTCGCGCGTGCAAGGCTTGCAGGTGCGAGCCCACGACCGCGGCGTCGCCCTCGAACACGTAGGTCGCGGCGGACGGCCCCGCGAGAATCTCGAACGCGACTCGACCTCCGATCGGCACCAGCAGGTAGCTGGCCCAGGGCTGCGGCACGTCGCTCGCTCCCTCGTCCGGCTCGGCGTCGCGATCCAGCAGCTGGACGAACCCCAGCCGGGGCTCGCCACCCTGCGCGGCCGCGAGCAGCTGTTCGGCGCCACCGACGCGATCCGGCGCAGTGAACCGTTTCACCAGCTCGTCGAGGCTACGGACCTCGGACCGAGGCACTGCGCGGCCGTCGGCGAAGCAGGAGAGGCCGGTCAGCTCCATAAGGAACCGCGCCTGCGCATCGCGGCGCTCGACGACAGCGCGGAGGAATTCGTCGCGGCGGCGAGCCAGCTGACCCACGACAATGCGGCTCCGCTCGGCGGTGAGCAGTACGCCGGGGGGCGTTTCCTGGGCGGCCACCGCGGTCAACGCCCCGAATGGGACCTGGTACGGATCTGCGTCGGCAGGGATGATCGCGAGGTGCGTGTCGTAGATGTGAAACTCAGCGGGTTGAACGGCCGCATCGAGCAGCGCACCCGTGAACGCGACCGGCATCGTGACGCCGTGCGCCAGGAGCCCGCGGACCCGCGCCTGATTGCGGGCGCGGGACAGCTCCGCGAAAAAGGTGTCGAATCGCCGGCCCAGGTTGTCGAGCGTCAGGCGGCCGGAGGGCCAGAGATCGATCTCGATGCGGTAGTCTGTCGCGCGCAGCCGATCGGCGTCCAGAAACGACACGGTGACCGGTCCGACGCTCAATCCGTCGTCTCCGATCACCGCTGCGGCGCTGCCTGACTGATCGCTCAGGCCATCGGCGCCGCTGATCGCGTACGCCAGATCGGCACGCCGCGTATCGTCGACCACTCAGTTCCCGTACGGCTTGCCGCACTCCGGGCAGAACTTGGGCGTACCATCGGCCTCGGCGCCACAGTGAGCGCACTTCCGTTTCGCGCTGATGGCGGCGCCGCACTCGGGGCAGAACTTCCCGCCCTGGGTCTTGGAGCCGCACTTGGGGCACACCGCGCTGGCGACCTGCGCCAGATCCCGCTGGGCCACGAAATCCACCGACCTGGCTTTCTCGACAGCCTGGTCGCGCGCTGCCTGGGCCTGCGCGGCCGCGATCTCTTCGTCGAGATCCGGTGCGCAGGTTTCGCACAGGCCGGCTTTCTTGTTCCAGCATACCGGCTCGCACACCCAGTTGCCGCACCGGGTGCACTGCTTGAACAGCGGGGAGATCTCCTGGACGGCGGCGTTCAGCGCGGCATCGTGCTGCGGTCCGGCCACCATCGACTCGATCGCCTCTGCCGCCCGGCCCGCGTTGCCGAAGATGCCGCCGAACAGCGAGGCGGCGGCGTTGGCGGCCGCGGCTGCTGTGCCGAGGTTGTTGGCCCGGAATGTCGACATGTAGCCGTTGCCACACTTCTTGCAGAAGAACTTGAACTGGAACCCGCGGTTCGAGGACAGGTCGGTGTAATTGTCGGTAAATGGGATGACGGCCACGCGAGGTCTCCAGTGTTGTGGCAGGGAACGCAATCTCTGGTGAGAACCTGCCCACCGTTGTGCGGATGTGCAAGTTACGCGCCGGATCGACGGTCAGGGCATCACGACGGAGTCGTTGCGGGGTACGAGCCCAGCACGCGCACCGAGCCAGCTCCTTCACCCGGCCGCTCCTCGAGCTCCGCCAGCGCCGCCGCAACCGCGACCGGGTCACCCAGCACATCGAAGTAGAAGACGTATTCCCACGGCCGGCCGGGCAGGGGGCGCGACTCGATCTTGGACAGGTCCAGCCCGCGCCGCGCGAACGGCCCCAGCGCCCGGTGCAGGGAGCCGGGCACGTTGGCGAGCGTGACGACCAGCGACGTCTTCGACAGCGCCGCGTCCGGCCGCCGCGGCGGCGAAGCGGGATCGAGGGACACGACGAGAAACCTGGTGTAGTTCGCCGGGTGGTCCTCGATGCCGCGACACAAGATCGAGCCGGCGTAGAGCTGCGCGGCCAGATCCGAAGCGATAGCGGCATCGGCATCGACGCGGTCGTTCATGAGGTCGCGCACGCTGCCCGCCGTGTCGTACGCCGGCACGGCGACGATGTGAGAGTGATCGGCGAAGAATTTGCGACACTGCGCGAGCGCGACCGGATGCGACGCGACCCGACGGACCTGCTCCAGGGTGGTATCGGGCCGAGCGATCAGGCAGTGATGCACCCGGATCTCGGTCTCGTCGACAATGCAAAGGCTGTGGGCGCGGAGCAGATCGTAGTTTTCGTGGATCGACCCGGTCAACGAGTTTTCGATCGGGACCATGCCACGGTCGGCGCGTCCCGCGACCACCGTCCGGAACAGCTCCGGGAAGTCGACGCAGGGGACGAGGCGGATCTCAGACTGGTGCGCGGCGAGCGCGGCGGCGTGGCTGAACGACCCGAGCTCCCCCGGGATGGCCACGACTTTCACTCGGCGAGCTCCGCCGCACGGGTCAGCGCCACGAGCCTCCAGAACACATCGCGCACGTCTTCGGCAGGCAGGCCCGAGGCGCGGGCGAGTGCCGCCGCCCGCCTGATCACCGCCGCCTCCTGCGGCGGATCGAGGGTGGGGAGGCCGGCCGCCCGTTTGGCCGCCGCCGTGCTGCGGGCCGCGCTGACCCGTTCCCGGATCAGGTCGACCAGCGCACGATCGATGCGCTCGATATCGGCACGGAGCCGGATGAGATCGGCGTTCATGCCGCCCTGCCTTCCCGCGCGAGGCCAGAGGCCGAGAGACCGCGGCCGGCGGCTCGCGCGAACGGAGCGACGGCAGCCATCAACTCGCTGAACTGTGACAGAGTGAGCGATTGCTCGCCGTCGGACCTGGCGGCTGCGGGCTGCGGGTGGACCTCGACGATGAGCCCGTCGGCGCCCGCGGCCACCGCGGCGCAGGCCAGCGGGGTCACGAGGTCGGCTCGTCCCGCAGCGTGGCTCGGGTCGACGATCACCGGCAGGTGCGTTTCCCGCCGCAGCACGGCGATCGCGGCCACGTCGAGCGTATTGCGGGTTGCGGTCTCGAAAGTCCGGATGCCGCGCTCGCACAGGATCACATCCGGGTTGCCGGCCGCCAGCACGTATTCGGCAGCGAGCAGCAGCTCCGTGATCGTCGCCGACATGCCGCGCTTCAGGAGCACCGGCCGCCGCACCCGACCCACCTCGCAGAGCAACGGGTAGTTCTGCATGTTGCGCGCGCCGATCTGGAGCACGTCCACGTGTTCTGCCACGGTCTCGACCTGCCGGGGGTCGAGCACCTCGCTCACCACCGGGAGCCCGGTGTCGCGGCGGCATTCCGCCAGGAGGCCCAGGCCATCGCGTTCCAGCCCGCGGAACGAGTAGGGCGACGTGCGCGGCTTGAACGCGCCGCCGCGCAGCGCGCCGGCGCCGGCACGCCGCACCGCGAGCGCCGTCTCCCGCAGCATCTGCTGCCCTTCGACGGCACACGGCCCCGCGATGACCAGCAGCTCCCTGCCGCCCGCCACCGCCCGCATTCCATCGCCGATCCGGACCACGGTGCGGCCGCC
>DATFSB010000314.1:0-2485 GCA_035262825.1 Gemmatimonadales bacterium
CGGTCGATGGGCAATGTCGACGCCGCGGCGCTGGCCCAGGTGTTCGGCGGGGGCGGCCACCACAAGGCGGCGGGGGCGTCGCTCGAGGGGCCGATCGCCGACGTGCAGGCGCGCGTGCTCGCCGCCGCCCGCGCGCGCCTCAACGGCGGCGGCTAGCGAGCGCGAGACACGCCGCGGCCGCGGCCGTTTTCTCCTCGCTGCGCCAGCGCCCGCTGACCTGCCCCGCAAGCTCGGCCACGATTCCCTTCAGCTGCCGTTCGGTGACACGCGCCGCTCGTGCCGCCGTGCCGTAGACCTCCCGCTCAATCACGACCGTCGACCCGATCCGCAACGCCCGCAGGGCTTCCGCGGCGACGCGGCGGAACAGAGCGCCCTCGAGGGCGTGGGCACGGATGTGCGGATTGCCGATGCGGTTGGGGTCGATGACGCTGCCGACGACGATCCCGGCGGTGCGTGGCCGCACGCCGCTGCGCCCGTATTCACGCACCAGCTGGCGCAACGACCGCGCGGCGCAGCGCTCGATGCGGCGGACGAGGCGCCGGATCACCGCCTGGCTCGTCTGCGCCGTGCCGAAGCCGGCGTGATAGGGTTGCCGCGTGCGGGGCCGTGCGGGGTCGGACAGCTCGATGCGGCGGCGGTCGAGCACGCGTGGTGAGCGCGCCGGTCCGGCGATAAGGACCACCATGGCCCAGCCGGACTTGATGCGGAGTCCGAGGGCGGTGCGGAGAGGCATGATGTGAAGGTACTGGAGGAGAGAACTGTAGGGTGTCGATGGAATCGATGGAGAGGGCCACCTCTTCCATCGACAACCCTACAGCCGACGGTCACCAATCGAACCAGTGACTCACCTTGATGAGGAAGGTGTTGTCGGGGTGAGCCTGGAACAGGCGGTGGAAATCACCGCTGAAACTGCGAATGCCGTAGCCGGACTCGATGTCCTGCCGTCCCTGCGTCCAGACCAGGAAAATCGTCGAGCCGGGCTGGTACTCCCAACGCAGCACCGTGGTGGAGCGGAACTGCTTGAAGTTGAATCCCCCGGGATTGTTGGTCACGGCCGTGTCGCCGTAGGGGCGGAAGCGATCGGCGTAGTTCGCGGCGCGTGCCGCCGCGATTTCCCGCACGTCCGAGTACTGTCCTTTGCTGACGAACGGCGAGGCGTACACCTGCAGCGTCAGGTTGGGCGAGGCGGTGAAGTCGACCCGCCAGGTGAGACTCACCGTCCGTTGCTCGAGATGGGCGAAGGTGTAGTGCGTGGCATTCGTCGCATCGGTGAAGTTGCCAAACCACTGCGTGTTGTCGCGATTGCGGCTGATGCTCGCCGACAACGAGGTCGTCCATTGCGCCGACACGCGCAGGTCCAGCTCGGGACTCACGTTGAGGAAGAACGACCGTCCCTCATCACCCGACCAGTAGCTCATGAATACGAAGGGCACGAGCACCTTGCGCTGATCTCCGCCGAACCCCCCCCAGGGCGAGACGAAGCGAGACATGCGAAGCGCCGGTCCGCCGCGAGCAACGCGATCGTCGTACGCGGTGCCCAGCTGTCCGACGGTACCGCCGAGGTGCACCCACCAGTGATTGGCCAGCTCCGAATGGACGTTGGTATTCACGGCGTGCTCCAGCGGGAGGCCGGCCGTCGTCCAGTCGTTCCATTCGTTGAAGTTCCAGAACAACCGGTTGAACACGCGATTCGGCTTGTTCCAGTGGACCTGCGCCCAGGTCGCCTGCTCCTGCCAGTCTGCACGCCGCTGGAAGCCGAGGTCGTTCACTTCGTACCCGGGGGAGACGCGCTGATAGCTGGTCTCAAAGGACGTCCGCTCACCGCTGAACTTGCCGAATCGCGCCTGCTCGGCGTCGCCGCTGAGCGACGTGCGCGTGGAGTCGAAGCGCAGATTGTCGTCGGGCCGCTGGTACCCGTGCACCGAGCTCTGCTGGGCGAGGGCGATCGCGGCCGGCGATCCGGTGATGCGACTCGCGGTCATCGATGCATCGAACTCGAACATCCCCTTGTGGAAGCGGTGGCGCAGATCGGTCCCGCCGACCAGCGCGCTCGAGCGCAGCAGGTTCCACGTCCAGGGGTCCTGGTCGCGTTTGACGTCCGTCAGGATCACGCCGATGCCGGTCTCGCCGTTGCGTAGGTCCTGGTTGGCCCGCACCACCGCGTAATTCGTCGCCGGCTCGATGGTCGCGCCTCCGATGCCGGTCTGGCGCTGGGTCACCGCGTCCAGCACTCCGAGCGACAGCCCGCTCGGCAGCCGACCTGTGAGCTTGGCGGCGCCGATGATGGTGGAAGCGGTGGGGGAGGTGGCGTCGCCGTACTGCCCCGAGAGCTGCGGAGATCGCCCGATGCGGCGGGAATAGAACAGGTTCTCACTGCCGCAGTCTTTCACCGCATTGCAGTTCAAGTTGAAGCGGAGCAGGCCATTGCCCTCGATGAAGAACGGCCGCCGCTCCTGGAAGAATGTCTCGAAAGCTCCGAGGTTCA
>DATFSB010000315.1:0-12170 GCA_035262825.1 Gemmatimonadales bacterium
TATCTCTACGTGATCTACAACCACGGCAAATCGGAGACCCTGCAGGTCGCACATAGCGACGAACACGCCATCGTGAAAATCAGCGTGTTGAAGCAGCTCTAATCGCGCGGCCTAGAACCGGAACCCTGCCGCCAGGTTCAGGTGGTTGGCGGTGAAATCCGCGCTCTGATAGCGCGTCGAGAAGCGCCGGAACTCGAACCCGAACACCAACGGGCCCGGGGGCCGCCAGTCGACGTGGCCCTCGCACACGAAGTTGCGCAACCGCCCCGTCGCGAGCACGTCGGCGTCATTGGGATCGTCCATTCCGCACCCGCCGCCGAGCACGACGTGTTTCACCGCCTTGATGTTGAGCTGTCCCCAGCCGCCCTTGGTGCGCACCGGCACACCTCCGACACCGGTGTTCTGTCCGATGCCGCCGCCACCCAGTCCCGCGAGTGCCTGCCCGGTGTACGCCTCGCCGATCAGCTCGAGGACGCCCACCGAGACGCGCAAGTCCGCCGTCACCGCTTTGGAGACGAGAATGGTGTCGCCGGTGGAGGTATCGAATCCCTTGATCCAGCTGTAGTGGCCGCCGATCGCGATCTCGCTCGGGTCGTCGGCCGGGCCCCAGCCGAGGCGCAGCCGTCCCTCGAAGGCGGGACGTTTGGTACGCTCCGCCGAATCGGGCTGCGTGGTGAAGGCGGTCTGCGCAGTCCCCGCGATCGGCGCCAGCACCGCACCCTGCAGCGCGAGCCGTATCGTATAGCCGGTCTCCACCGTCACGCGTGCCTGCGGCGTCCACAGCCACAGATTGCCGGCCCCCGCGAAATCGGGGAACCCGATCGACGCCAGCGACCGGGGCGACCGCTCGGCCACGAGCGGCGATTCCTGACCGAACAGGAGCTGTGCGTGCGACCACTGCAGCGTGCCCACCGCGCGCCGCACGCGCAGCAGCGGAAAGGTACGATCGCCGGAGCTCGGCTCCTGGCCGCCGAAGAAATCGACGTCGAGCTCACCGGTGAACGATCCCCCGAGCACTGCCGGATCGGTGACGAACACGCCGAGCCGCGTCTGCCGGATCGTGCCGCCGCTGCCCGCCACGCCGTTGGTGTCGGCCTCGGCGAGCTGCGGCACGTCGCTGTTGTTCATGCGCGCGTTGGTGAAAAATCCGTTGATGAGCACGAGCCCCGAGAATTCGACCGTCGGTTTCGACGCTGCCGCGGGCGCAGGCGCGGTCGCCTGCTGCGACTGGGCGGGACGTGCGAGCAGCGGCAACACGAAGAGCGTCAACAAGCGGCGCATGCGCGCGGACTCCTGGCGAGATCGGATAAACTACAGTAAGCTCCCCGCGTCCGGACGCAACAGATGCTCTGGCCTCGCGCGAGGTGATCTATGACCAAACCTGACGATCCCATGCCCGATTTTTCCGATGTGCAGGGGGGCAGCTCCTCGAGCGCGCCGCCGCCCGCCACGCGGACCTATACCGTGAAGTCGGGTGACAGCCTCTCGAAGATCGCAAAACAGCTATACGGCGACGCCAACAAGTGGCGCTCCATCTACCAGGCGAATACAGACAAGATCAAGAACCCCGACCTGATCCATCCCGGGCAGGTCCTCACCATTCCACCCGCCTGACACGAGGAGGCAGTGTGATCGCTCACGCTCGCCACTGGAGTGTGATGGTCGCGGCCCTCGCCGGTGCGGCCGTCGCATGCAAGAAGGCTCCGCCCCCTCCGCCGCCGGCCGCACCACCGGTCGTGGCGTTTTCGGTCACGGGGGTGACGCTGGGGAAGGCGGTCGGCGCGGACCGTTCAGTCGCGCAGCCGCTGACGACGTTCGGCCCCAAGGACACGATCTACGCCTCGGTCGCGACGGTCGGCAGCACGTCCAGCGCGACCATGGCCGCGCTGTGGACGTTCCAGACCGGCCAGACGGTCTTCGCCGACACGCAGGCCATCGCGCCGCAGGGACCGGCCAACACCGAGTTCCACATCTCGAAGCCCTCCGGCTGGCCGGTCGGGAAGTACAAGGTGGCTATCTCGCTGGATGGCGCGCCGGCGGGCGCGCAGGACTTCGAGGTCAAACGTTGAGGAGATCGATCGTGGCAGTGAGTGCCGTGCTTGCGGGCAGCGTTGCCGGCACGGCACCCGCCGCCGCGCAGGCGGGGCAGGTGAGCGGCCGCATCACCATTCAGGAAAAGAACAACGCACCGTCGCCCGACCTCGGTGACGCCGTCGTCTACCTCGTCGGACAGGGCGCCGCGCTCGCACCGGCCCGGTTCGAGATCACGATCAGCGACAAGACGTTTTCCCCGCACGTGCTGGTCGTTCCCGCCGGCACGACGGTGGCGTTCCCCAACCACGACCCCTTCGATCACAACGTGTTCTCCGTGTCGGACTCGAACAGCTTCGACCTCGGGCTCTATGGCCGCGGCGAGGGCAAGGCCACGGTGTTCCGCTATCCCGGGCTGGTGCGGGTGTTCTGCAACGTGCACCCCCGCATGGTGGCGCTCGTGCAGGTGATGGCCACGCACCATTTCGCGCAGGCGAGCGGGGACGGGTCGTTCACGATCAGCGGGGTCGAGCCGGGGACCTACAAGCTGCACGTGTGGCACGAGCGGGCGTCGCAGGAGTTCGTGCGCGACGTGGTCGTCGGGCAGAACGGCGTCGCGGACATCCAGGTCTCGCTCAACGCGCGCGGGTTCCGCTGGCAGCCGCACAAGAACAAGTTCGGGAAGGACTACCCTACGAATGCCGGACGCGAGCGCTACTAGCGGTACGCGGTTCGGCCTCGCCGGCAAGATCTTCGTCGCATCCGCACTGCTGATCCTCGCGGTGCTGGGCGTCACCTTCGGCGTCACTTCTTTCCAGGCGAACCGCACCGCCGACGCCGCCATCGGCCGGGCCCTCGCGGCGACGCGCACGTCGGTCGAGGACTTTCTCGCCGCCCGTACGCGGACGCTGGCGCGCGCGAGCACTATCGCGACCGATGTACCGCAATACCGTGAGCGACTGCTCAAGCACGGCAAAGACCGCGCCGATGCGCTGGATCAGGCGAATGAGATCCGCGACCTGATCGGCGCCGCCTGGGTGCTCGTCACCGACAACTCCGGGATCCTCATCGCCCGCACCGACTATCCCGAACAGGTCGAAATCGACCTCCATGGGGCGCCGCTCGTGGCGAACGCGTTGTCGGGGGAATCGTCGAACGGCGCCTGGCTGGACGACGTGCGCAACAAGATGTTCATCGCGGTTGGGACGCCGCTGCGGGCCTCGGCCGACGCCGGCGCGCAGGGGGCGCTGGTCGCGACGTACGAGGTGAACGATTCCCTCGCCGAAGCGATTCACCAGGCGGCCGGATCCGACGTCGTGTTCTTCGCCCTCGATACGCTGAGCCACCCCTACGTCATAGGGAGCACGCTGGCGCGCGCCGAGATCGGTCCGGCGCTCCTTGCCGGGGTGAACGCCGAGGCGCTGGCACGCGACACCGCCGGGGAAGCGATGGCGGCGCAGGTCGGCGGCGCGCACCTGATCGGGCTCGCCGGCGCGGTTCGCTCGACGGCGGGCGACTTGCGCGGCGGCTTCGTCGCGTTCCGCTCCCGCGACGCCGAGCTGGCGGCGTTCCGCACTCTGCAGCGCACGATCCTGGCGGCGATCGCGCTCGGCATCATCCTCGCGCTGGCGTCGGCGGGCATGCTGGCGCGCCACATCGCCAAGCCGGTGCAGCAGCTGGCGCAGGCGACTCGCAAGGTGCAGGACGGCGACTACACGGTGGACATTCCCGTCACCAGCGCCGACGAGATCGGCGTGCTGTCGCAGGCGTTCCGCAGCCTGGTGGCGGATCTCAAGGAAAAGGCGCAGCTCGTCGAGCTGATGACGCAGGCGGCGGCCGGCTCGGCGACCCAGCAGATGTCGGCCGCTGCCACGGCGATTCGCGAGGTTGCCGAGCGCCCGTCGCTGGGCTCCGGCGGCGACCGGCTCACCCCGGGATCGGTATTCGCCAACCGCTACGAGGTGAAGGAGATCCTCGGCGCCGGGGGAATGGGCGTCGTGTACCGGGCGTTCGACCGCGAGCTGGGCGAGCCCGTCGCGATCAAGACGCTGCGCCCCGATACCGTCGCCGACGACCCGGTCGCGATCGAGCGGTTCAAGCAGGAGATCCGTCTGGCACGCCGCATCGCTCACCGCAACGTCGTGCGCACCTACGACCTGGGCGAAGTCAACGGGATGTACTACCTCACGATGGAGTACGTCGAAGGAACCTCGCTCAAGCAGCTGATCCAGAGCCGCGGCCGGCTGCCCGTGCCGGTGTCGCTCACCGTCGGCAAACAGCTGTGCCGCGCTCTCGAGGTGGCGCACGAGCAGGGCGTGATCCACCGCGACATCAAGCCGCAGAACATCGTGGTGGAGCCGAACGGGTTCCTCAAGGTCATGGATTTCGGCATCGCGCGGCTCGCCAACCCGCCCAAAGGCAAAGGACTTACCGAGCAGGGGACGACGATCGGGACTCCCGATTACATGTCCCCCGAGCAGCTCTCCGGTCTCGAGCTCGACCTGCGCAGCGACCTCTACTCGGCGGGCGTGGTGCTGTTCGAATCGATCACCGGCCGCGTGCCGTTCGAGGCGGACACGCCGTGGTCGCTGATCGCGAAGCACCTCGAAGAAGAGCCGCCCGATCCGCGCACGATCAATCCGGAGGTGCCCGAGTCGTTGGCGAAGGCAGTGCTGAAAGCGATGGCGAAAGATCGAGACAATCGCTATCGGACGGCGGGAGAGATGTACGAGGCTCTGGCCGCAATAGGCTAGTGGCTAGTGGCCGGTGGTCGGTGGTCAGTGATAGTCACCGACCACCGGTCACTGACCACCGACCACGCAGAATCAGATCCCACCGAACCACGGATAGCCCTGATCCTCCCAGTAGCCGCCCGGCCGGCGGTCCATGAACGTCATGGACACCAGGTACTTCGTCAGCTTGTATCCCAGCTTCGTCGGCGAGTACAGCCGCAGCGGCGCGCCGTGGGCGGCGGGGAGCGGATTGTCGTTCATCGCGTACGCGAGAATCGTCTGCGGGTGCATCGCGCTCGCCAGATCCCAGCCGTTCGAGTAGTCGGCGTCGAAGCTCTTGAACATGATGTAGCGGGCGCCGGCGCGCGGCGCGGCGCGCTGCACGATCGCCGACACGGGGACGCCCGCCCACGTCGCGATCGCCGTCCACCCCTCGACGCAATGGTGCTTCACGGTGTAACTGGTGCGCGGCATCCGCATCAGGTCGTCGAGCGTCAGCGACAGCGGCGTCGCGACCAGCCCGTCGACGGTGAGCCGCCACGCGGCGGGATCCTGCAGCACCGGTGTGTGATCGGAGATGTAGTAGCTCGGCAGATGCGCGCTGCGCTCACTCGCGGCGTACGTCCGCGCGAGGCGCGTGGGCGAGAACAGCACCTTCTCGCCGACCCAATCGTTCAGCCGGCTGATCGAGAGCAGGCGCGGCCGCACCAGGTCGCCGCCATCCCAGCCGCATGACGCGGCGAGCGCTGCTGATCCGGCGGCAATCCCCAGCCGCAGGAACGATCGTCGATCGACTCCGTACACGCCGTCACGCACTGGGAAACCTCCCGCGATACCTGCCCGTCAACATTGCCCGCAAGCTCGCCGGATCGACGACGAACACGAGCAGCACGTGCACCACGCTGAAGCCGACGAAGATCCACACGATCCAGAAGTGCCAGTAGCGCGCCGCTTGAAATCCGCCGAGCAGCGCAGTGAGCCAGGAAAACTGCAGCGGCTTGTAGATCGACAGTCCCGTCAACACAGCGAGCACGCCGAGCAGCACGACCGTCGTGTAGGCGAGCTTCTGCAGCGGGTTGTGTTTCCCCTGCGGCGGGTGGTCCTTGCGCAGCCGCAGGTAGTACTTGGTCATCGCGATCGCCCCGGGAATGTCAGAGGGCCGGAACAGCAGCGCACGCCACTCCCCGCTTCCCACCAGGTAGGAGAAGTAGAGCAGCCCGAAGAACACGAGGGGCCACATCAGGGCGAAGTGCCAGTTCAGCGCGCCCGCCAGCCAGTGGCCGAGGCGGATCGAGGCCGGGAAGGTCGTTCCCTCGAAGGGATTGGGGTAGGACGCGGCGCCGCGATTGCCGAAGCGGGCGTACGCTTCATAGATCTGCAGCCCGCTCGCGATCATCCCGGCCAGAACCACCACCGTGGCCCAATGGGTGAGCCGCACGATCCAGTGGTGCCGCCGCACGAACGGGGGCTTCGGCGCCGGGGGCGGGGCGGGCTGGGCGGCCGGGGGAGCCGTCGGTAGGTCGTCCATCCGCGCGAATGTAGCCCGGTTCTCGTCGGGTGCCATCCGGGTGTCGCTCATGTGGACACGACGCGCGCGATCCCCATCACAGCCCGAGAGATCAGGTTTCGCTTCATTATCTTTCCCCCTGTGAGACCGAGATGCTGGCTCCCGCTCCTCGCGATCGCCGCGTGCCGGCCTGCCTCCCACGCGAAGCGACCGGCGCAGCCGCCGATGGACACCGCCGCCTTGTCCCGCCTGTGGAGAGCCCCGAAGGACTCCGCGAACGACCGCCTGCTGGGCACACCGCGCGTGATCACGAAGCCGACCGTCATCGTGTTCTGGCTGCACGCCAGCGATTCCCTGAGCCGTGACTCCGCGCAGGCGGCGTCGCGCGACCTCGACTTTTATACCGAGCAAATCGCCACGACGCTGGCTGACAACGGCATCGGGCTCGTCGCCACCAAGGCCGATACCGTCTACGTCGAGCAGGCCGATCACCACCACCGCGCCATCGTACTCTCGGGACTCGACTACCCTTACGGCTATCTGCTGATCGATCCCGGCACGCCCGAGCGCATTCTCACCGGCGTGTACGACGACGAGGATCTGATGGACGAGCTGCACGCCTACTTCGATTTGCCCGACGAGTCCGACAGCTCCCAGACGGCGCCCAGGGTCATTACATAGCAGCGACGATGCAGAATGCAGAATGATGTATGCAGAGTTTTCAATTCCGCATTCTGCATTCATCATTCTGCATTAGTAGAATGTCATCTGGCGTTCCCAGGTTCCCGGACGATATTCCACGGCCGTGGTTCTCAAGAAACCGCCGCGCTCCGCTCGCCCGCTGGTGGTCAGTGGCGCCCGTGTCGTCACGCTCGATCCGGGCCGGCGGGTGCTCGACGCCGACGTCGTCGTGTCGGAAGGGCGCATCGTGGAGATCCGGCCGCGACCGGCACGCGGGCGGCGTGCCACGACGCGCGCCAACGAGCTCGACTGCGCGGGGCTGATCCTCCTCCCCGGCCTCGTCCAGGCCCACATCCATCTCTGCCAGACGCTGTTTCGGGGCTTCGCCGACGACCTCGCGCTCGAGGACTGGCTCGCCCGGCGCATCTGGCCGCTCGAAGCCGCCCATACGCCCGAATCGCTGTACTGGTCGGCGATGCTGGGCGCTGCCGAGCTGCTGCTCGGCGGGACCACCGCGATCCTCGACATGGAGACGGTGCGGCATACGCACGCGGCATTTCAGGCACTGCGCGAAATCGGACTTCGGGCAACAGTGGGGAAGTGCCTGATGGATGCCGCGACGAACCCGCCGGGGCTGCGCGAATCGACCGATCAGGCGCTGCAGGAGGCGATGGACCTGTGCGCGCGCTGGCACGGCGCCGAAGGCGGGCGGCTGCGCTACTGTTTTGCGCCGCGCTTCGCTCCCAGCTGCACCGGGCCGCTGCTCCGTGCGGTCTCGGACGCCGCCGAGCGCACCGGGGCGATGATCCATACACATGCCGCCGAGACGCCGGTCGAGCTGGAGCTGGTGAAGCGCGCCACCGGGCGCGACGAGATCGCCTACCTCGATTCGGTGGGCATCGCGGGTCCCCGTGCCGCGCTGGCCCATTGCGTCTGGGTCGATCGCGACACCGTGCGGGAGCTGGCCCGCGTCGGCACGAACGTCGTGCATTGTCCCAGCTCCAACCTGAAGCTCGGCAGCGGGATCGCGCCCATTCCGGAGATGCTGGCGGCAGGATGCCGCGTCGCGCTCGGCGCCGACGGGGCGCCCTGCAACAACCGGCTCGACGGCTTCGAGGAGATGCGGCTCGCGGCGCTGATCCAGAAGCCGCGCCTCGGGCCTGATGCGTTGCCCGCCGCGGCGGTGCTCGAGCTCGCCACGCTCGGCGGCGCGCGCGCTCTCGGTCTCGAGCGGGAGATCGGCTCGATCGAAGTCGGGAAGCGCGCGGACCTGGTGGCGCTCGATCTGTCGGGCCCGCACGGCCAGCCCGCCGACGCTGACATCGCGTCGCGCCTGGTCTATGCGGCCCGGGCGGCCGATGTGCGGCACGTGCTGGTCGACGGGCGCGTCGTCGTCCGGGGCGGCCGGCTGCTCACCGCAGATCTTTCGGAGATTCGGGAGAAGTCGAACGCGGCGGCCCGGCGACTCGTCCGAGCCGCGCTGAGCTGATGTCCTCACCCCCTGTCCCCCTCTCCCTTCGGGAGAGGGGGCACGGAGACCGAGGCTGGGAGCTACCCTGTACCGAGGTCCGTCCGGCCGTCTAAGCGGAAGTGCTGGGTGCTCTGCGTCAGGCGCCCCGCGGCGCGCGACAGCCGGTCGGCGGCGTCGGTCAGCTCGGTGAGGGCGGTGAGCTGGGCGCGCGTCGAAGCGTTCGTCTCCGCGGCGCCGGCCGCGGCTTCGTCGGCAATCCCCGCCAGCTCACCCATGCGCCGCACCACCAGGTCGATCTGTTTGGCCTGATCGTCCGTCTCTTCCGTGAAGGTGCTGGCGAATTCGGTGGTGTCATGGAGCGCGGTGAAGATCGCGTCGAGCGCTTCTCGCGCCGCACCCGACACCATTCCCGCGTCCTGGGCCGCGGCGCGGCCCTCGCGCAACGCGCCCGCCACGCTCCCCACCTGCTCCTGGGTTACGCGCAGCCGGCCGCGGATCTCTTCGACGGCATGGCTCGACTGCTCGGCGAGCTTGCGGACTTCCGCCGCGACGACGCGGAAACCGGCGCCGTGGGCGCCGGCGCGCGCCGCTTCGATGGCCGCATTCAAAGCCAGGAGCTCCGTCTGGCTCGCGATGCGGGTGATCCCGTCCATCAGCTTGCCGACGTCGCGCGAGCCCTGCTCGAGGGTGCTCGCGGCGCGTCCCGCCTGGTCGATGTGCCGCACCAGCGATTCGAGCAGCTCCCGCGCCCGCGCGATCTCCTCGCCGTGGCGACTCGCCTCCTGTGCGGCGGCGCCCACCTGGCGCTCCGCCAGCTGAAAACGCTGGCGCAATGCGAGTGTGATGCGCGCCGCCGCGTCGCTCGCGCCCTGGCCACTCTCGATCGACCGGCGTTGCCGCTCGGCGCCGGCGCTGAGCGATTCGGTGGTGCGACCGATGTGCCGCGCCGAGTTCTGCAGTGCGCCCGCGGCATTGGCGAGCTGCTGCGCGAGCCCGGCGAGATCGGCGGCCTGGCGCTGAACTTCGCGCACCGCCGTCGCCACCGCGGCGATCGTCTGGTCCACGCTGACGCTCAGATACCCCAGCTCATCGGCGGCGGGGTCGTTCAACCGGACGGCGAGATCGCCGCGCTCCACCTGCGCCAGCAGGCGCCGCGTGCGGCGCAGGCGGGCGGTGATTCCGGCCAACAGCGGGATCAGGGCCGCGCCGACGAACACCAGCACGATGGCAGTCTGCGCGTACACGCCCCATGTCCAGCTGTGCCTGCCGACGCGCAGCGCCGCCGCCAGCCCGAAGGCCGCCACGTTGACGCCGAGCGCCAGCCAGGCGCTGCGGCGGCCCAGGTGCAGCGCGGCCTGGATCGGGGAGATCAGATACGCCGCCGACAACAGGTAGCCGGTGCCGTCGAGCGCGTAGATCACCGCCGAGATCATCGCGGCGCCGAGCACGAGGGTGAGCGGCACGTAGTGCGGCTGGAACCCGGTGCGACGCACCAGCTCGGACATGGCGAGGTTCGCGCCGACGCTCACCACCGCAAAAACGATGAGGAATGTCCAGGACACATCGACGACGTGCAGCAGGCGGGTAGCGGCGAGCAGCACCGCCGCGAACGCGATCAGACGCCAGCGGGCGTCGATGCCGTCGAGCACGAACTGCCGCTGCTTGGAGCGATGTTCGGCGCTGAATTGGTCGGAGAGCTCTCCCGCGACGGGCCCGGTCATGCCTGAAAAGTAGAGGGCTACGGCCGGAGCGCGACGGGCTCCGTGACCCGCACCGGCCGTTGCTCGTTGTAGGAGGTCCCGTTGCCGAGCTGTCCGGCGGCGTTGCGGCCCCAGCAGAAAACCGCGCCGTCCCGCCGCACGGCGCAGGTGTGCGCGTCCCCCGCGCTCACGTGCACGTACGGTCCCCACACATTCCGCCCCAGCTGATCGTCGAGGTTCGTGCCCCAGCAGCTGACCGCGAATGCCTCGTGACGGCGCGTGATGCAGGTATGCCACCGTCCCGCGCTCACCTCGACCAGCTCGAGCGGCTCGATGGCGAACGTGGGGGCCCACAGGATCGGGTCGCCCATGTTGAGGGGTGAGCGGCGGGCGTTGATCTGCTCGTGGAAGTTGTCGCCCCAGCAGAAGACCGACGGATGCTTGTCGGCGGTTATGCCGCAGGTATGGAGGGCGCCGGCGGACAGCATCCTCCAGTGTCGCCCGTAGGCCACCTGTTGCGGCCCGCGGCGCGGTCCCCGCGCGCCGACGCCCAGCTGCCCGCGCCGGTTACTCCCCCAGCAGTACGCCAGGCTGTCGGCCGTGACGCCGCAGGTGTGGGCGTCCCCGGCGGTGACCATCAGAAACCGCAGTTTTCCCGCGACCGGCACCGGGCGCGCACTGGGGAGCGTGTCCCGCGTCCCGAGCTGCCCGACGTCGTTCGCCCCCCAGCAATAGGCGACCCCTTCGTCATCCACGCCGCAGGCATGGTCGCCCCCCGCGGTCACCGACCGGAACAGCACGCCGCCGGTAACGGGAACGGGCGTGGTGCTGCGCGGCGTGGCGGCGTTGCCGAGAGCGCCCGTGGTGTTGCGGCCCCAGCAGTACGCCTCGCCGCTCGTCGTCACCGCGCAGGTGAACTGCACGCCGGCGTCGACGTCGAGGAAACGCAGGTCACCGGCGACCGCGATGGGGGAGGGTGAATCGAGCCGCGTGCCGCTGCCCAGCTCTCCTTCGGAGTTGTCGCCCCAGCAATACACCCGCTCCGTGGTGGCGAGCGCGCAGGTATGCGTGGCGCCCGCGGTCACGGCGGCGAAACTCAACGAATCCGGAGCGACCGACTGGGCGGGAAGGGCAACGAGAGCAATGAGGGCGAGAATGACAGCCTCCGGCGGCGCCTGACTCCACGATACCGGTTACATGCGGAAAAGATAGCTCCCCTTGATGAAGAACCCGTCGCCGGTGCGACGCAGACCCTGGAAGCGGAACGCGTCGGGCTCGTCGAGTGAGGCGCCGTATCCGAAGAACAGCACGGTGCCGGGCGTGGGCCGGTAGGAAAAGAGGAAGTCGTTGCGGAAATCGTTGACGGCGCTGCCGCCGGACGGACCGACGCGTTGCTGCGCGGCGGAGTCGAGCACGAGCGGTGCGCCGGTGCGCGGGTCGACGAGCGCGCGGCGCTGCTGCGCGAAGTACTGGCCGACGTAGCGGAAGAAAATCGCTCGCGTCAGCTGATACTCGAGCTTCAGGCGCGGGATGTTGGCGGTCGAGAAACCGCTGCCGTCCCGCGAGCGCGTGATGCGCTGATGCGTCCACAGCGCGTCCACGCGCATCGATTGCGTGGGGCGCCAGGTGATCGCCGCCTGCGCGTCGAACTCGAGCCCCTTCGCCGCCTCGGCGAAGATCGGCACCGCGCCGTACCCGGCGCTGATCGATCCGGCGAAGGCGCGGTTCGGAGTGGCGATCGTCGCGTTGCCTCCGATCAGATCATACAGCCCGTGCGGCTTCACGAACGGCGTTCCCGCGCTGTCGATGGCGTAACCGACGTACGTCGCGCTGTCGAAGCGCTGCTGCTGGACGCTGCCGTTCAGGGTCACGCCCCAGCCGCCGCGAAGGTTGGCGGTCCAGGTATTCGTGAGACCTCCCTCGATCGAGCTCTTGAAATGCCAGAACTCGTCGTAATGCCACAGCGGATTGAGGCCGACGTAGGTCGAGAGCTGCTCCATCGCCGAGCCCGGTTTCCCGTACCAGCTGAACCGGTTGAAGAACAGCAC
>DATFSB010000316.1:0-2793 GCA_035262825.1 Gemmatimonadales bacterium
GCACGGGGCGCGCCGCTGCGGGAACAGCCCCCATCGTCGTGCGCGGAACGACGTGGCTCCCGAGGGTCGTCGCGAATTCCGCGGCGGTTGCGAACCGATCGGCCGGGAGTTTTTCGAGCGCGGTCAGGACCGCGTCTTCAACGTGTGCGGGGATTCGACTGCGCCGGGCGACGAGCGACCCTGGCTTTTCGGTGAGCACCTTGGCGACGATCGCCTGCGCCGTGGGCCCGGTGAACGGCGGCTCTCCGAGCAGCATCTCGTAGGTCAGCACGCCGAGGGCGTAGACGTCGCTGCGCGCGGTGATATCGCGCTCCCCCATGGCCTGCTCGGGACTCATATAGTGCGGCGTGCCGAGCGACATGCCGGTCTCGGTCATGCGGCTGCCGCCGGCGCTCGCCACCGCGAGCGCGATGCCGAAGTCGGCGACCAGCGCCTGTCCCTCGTGCAGCAGGACGTTTTCGGGCTTGACGTCGCGATGAATCACGCCGTGGCGGTGGGCGTAGTCGAGCGCGCTCGCTACCTCCTGAGAAAGACGCACCGCGTCGGCGATCGGCAGTTGTTTTTCCCGGTTGAGTCGATCGCGCAGCGATTCACCTTCGACGAACGGCATGACGTAGTACGCGGTACCGTTGACCTCGCCGCTGTCGATCAGGCCGAGGATGTGAGGGTGCTGCAGCAGCGCGAGCATCTTGATCTCGCGCAGGAAGCGCTCGGCCCCGATCACCGCCGCCAGCTCGGGGCGGAGCACCTTGATGGCGACCTTGCGGTCGTGCCGGACATCGTGCGCCAGGTGGACGGTGGCCATGCCGCCCTGCCCCAGCTCGCGCTCGAGGCGGTAGCGATCCGCGAGGGCCGTCGCCAGACGGTCCATCCCCTCGATCATGGCGGGCCTATCCCCCGCTGCCGATCTGCCGCGTGAACTTGACCTGAAACGACCGCGCGATCGGCCGGTCCCAGCGGGACAGTGTCGACGCGTTGTCCGCGGTGTTGAGCACGACGAACAAGCCGGTCCCGGCCGTGTTGAGCCAACCGAAGCGGATGTTCGCCGAGAAGACGGACGCCTGGTTGTTGTACTGCACCAGCGATTGGACGAACATCCGCGGCGTGAAGAAGTAGCCGACCCGCAGCCCCAGGAGCGACCGGACGAAGTGTCCCTGATTGAGGTGGACGTTGTTGTAATCGAATTGCAGCGACGCGGTGAGCGCCGCTCCCCGCACCGTGGTCGACGACGTCCAGCCGTAGATCGTCCCGTTGTAGAACTGCCCAGCCAGCATTTTGGTGAGGAAGGCGAGGGGGGCACTCGGGTTGGTCCCGACATCGAACGACGCGCTGGCCCAATGGTACTCGCCGACGGGCAGCGTGACCCCTGTCGCAATGGCAAACGAATCGGTGAGCCTCTCGCGGTAGATGTTGACCTCCGGACCGAACTGCCCGCCGTTGTTGAGCTCCGTCTGTCCGAGATCGAGGTGCAGCCAGTCCGACTGCACCTGGCCGTCGAAACCGAAATAGCCGCGATAGGTGATGTGGGGCAGCCAGTAGCGCACGTAGCGGTTCTTCACCGGAATTGTGAGGAACACCGAAGGCTCGTAATAGCGGTACCCGCTGCGACTCAGGAAACCGACTTCAGGGTTGAAGTCCTCGCCCACCTGCGCGACGCGCAGCCCGTTGTCCCAGTGGCTGTCCTTGAACCCCAGGCGGCCGCTGAACGCGGCGTCGCGGCCGCCCAGCCCGGGCGTGCTGGTCTTCGCCACCCACCAGTCGAGCGTCACGGGGTCACTGAATGCCAGACGTCCGTCGGCGGCAAGCGTGGTGTTGCGGTCGCGGCCGTCGCGCGTGGCGACGCGGTGCACCGCGAGCAGGCCGATGCGCGATCGCCCCCACTCCTTCAGCATGCGCGAAACGGAATACGAATTCGCGGGCTGGATGCCGGATTCGCGTTCCGTGAACAGCTGCAACAGGCCGACGGTGAGGCCGGAGACCTTCCCGCTCAATCGTCCGCCGCCGACGATCGGCACAGGATTTCCCAGCGTGTCGATGCCGATGCGCCGGCTGAAGAACAGCTCCACCGCCTGCGGCGTTCCGCCTGAGAACACGCCGGCGTTCTCGAGGAAGAAGGGCCGCTTTTCGGGGAAGAACAACGGGAAACGCGTGAGGTTGGTCTGTTGCTGATCGACCTCGACCTGGGCGAAGTCGGTGTTGTAGGTGGCGTCGAGCGTGAGACTGGGCGTGATCCCCAGTTTGGCATCGACGCCGACGTCGCTCGGAAAGTGGGTCGAGTCCCAGCCGGCGACGATCGAGTCGGATGAATAGAGATGCTGCGCCGACGTGAGGACGTACGGCGTGATGGTAGCGATGCGCTGGCGCGGGACCTCGAGATCGACCAGGTGTCCGGCGCGCGACACTCGGTAGAGGCTGTACTGCAGTGGAATCGGCGACCAGAACGACTCCTCGTTTCGGCGGCGGATGCTGCGCGCGACGTTCAAGCCCCAGGTCTGTTGCCGCGCGCTGCCATAACGCAGCGTCGAGAACGGGATGCGAAATTCGGCGTACCAGCCGAGGCTGTCGGTGCGCGTCGCCACCTTCCAGCTCGCATCCCAGTTGAGGTTGAAGCCGCCGGCCGATCCCGCCTGCGCCCTGCTCTGCCCCTGCTGAAATACCCCGCCGCCTTCGCCTTCCTTTATCACCTGGCCGTCGTACTCGATGCCCGCCGGCGTGGTGGCGAACACAAAGCCGTTCTGCCGGTCGGCGAACGTATCGAAGATGATGGCGACGTAGTCCGAGTTCGAGAGATCG
>DATFSB010000317.1:0-4672 GCA_035262825.1 Gemmatimonadales bacterium
GCCAGGCCAGGGGGAAACGATGCGCGCCGGGGAGTTCCAGTATGCGCTCCGGTCGAACGAGAGACGGAAAGGGCGAATTACGGCGAGTAAAAAGCGGCGCAAACTTATCGGGGGACTGCCCAACGGGCCAGTCCCCCGAGAACCATACTGCACAATCACTTGCAGCAAAAGGAGTTACATCTAGTCGCCAGGTCTGCGCTTGAACTCGGCAGTCGGCAGCCAAGTTGGCAGGGCCCCAGAATTCGCCACCGCGATCGCGACTCGCATCATCACGCGCGCCTCCTGCACCATCCCCTCGTACGTGAAGTCGGGAGAGTACTCGTCTGAGGGCTGGTGGTACCGCTCGCTGTTGTACTTCTCATTCTGCTCGCGTCCCCAGCCGCGCGGCCGACCCGCGAAATCGATTCCCGCCGAGAACGACAGACCCGGGACACCGGCGCGCGCCAGCGGAAAGTGGTCGGACCGGAAGAACGACCCCTTGGTCGCGTCGGGGTCACCCGTCGGCGTGAGGCCCTCCGCCGCGGCGGCGCGGCGGAACACCTCCCCGAGGGACGAGCGCTCGATCCCCAGCGCCCCGATGTCGCGCGTCCGTCCCCGCACGTTCGCGCCATCGATGTTGAGGATCGCCGCCGTCCGGACCAGCGGCACGAGGGGATGCTCGGCGTAGGTCTCGCTCCCCAGGAGTCCGCTTTCTTCCGCGGTGGTTGCAATGAAGAGCAGTGACCGTCTGGGACGAGGCTGGACCTGCGTGAGCGCCTGCGCCGTCGCCAGCATCGCCGCGACGCCCGAGGCGTTGTCTTCGGCGCCGTTGTAGATCGAGTCACCGTTCACGAGCGGTCCGATACCCTTGTGATCCCAATGGGCGCTCACCAGCACGGCCTGCTGCGCCAGCGCGGGATCGGAGCCCGGCAGACGCGCCACTACATTCACGCTCTCGATATGCCGCAGGGCGCTCTGCACGGCGATGTCGGCTTTGAGACCGGTGTCCACCGGCCGGAAATCGCGACGCGCCGCGGCATGCGCGAGCGAATCGAGGTTGAAGCCGGCGCCCGCGAGCATCGCGCGGGCGGCGCCCTCCGAGACCCAACCCGCGAGCGTCAGAGCGGGACTTTGTGGCTGGTCGAGCTTGAACTGCTCCACCGACCACGAGCCCTTGACCACCGACCACGGATACGTCGCGCTCTGCGTGGTGTGGACCAGAATGACGGCCGCCGCACCCATTCGCGCGCCCTGCTCGAGCTTGTAAGTCCAGCGGCCGTAGTAGGTAAGCGCGCGGCCCTCGAAGATCGTCGAATCCTCGAGTCCGGGATCATTCACCAGCATCAACAGCACTTTCCCTTTGGTGTCGATCCCCTTGTAGTCGTCCCACTGCCATTCCGCCGATTGGATGCCGTAGCCGACGAACACCACCGGCGCGGCAGCGACGGCGACCGACGAATCCGGCGTCTCCGCCCAGGCGACGAAGTCGTCGCCGTAGGTCAGCGGATGCGCCCCGGTCCCCATCGCCCACGAGAAGGTCGGCCGCGGCTTCATCCCAACCAGTGCGACGGGCTGAAAGAAGCTCTTGTCGGGGCCGGCCGGCTCCAGACCCATCGCCTCGAACTGCGCCGCGATGTACTTCGCCGCGAGCACGCCGCCCCGGGTGCCGGGACCGCGACCCTCCAGTAGATCGTCGGCGAGATAGCGGAGGTGCGCATCCATGGCGCGGGCATTCGGGGTCGGGAGACTCGTGGCGGGTCGTTGCGCCGCAGCGGCTGTCGTGACGGCGGCGAGCAGGAGTGCGGTGGACCGGCGGATCATCGGTGTAGCTCCTGGATCAGTGCGCGCAGCGCACGGTGTGAAGAGTGCCGCGGCCGAAGAAGTCGGCCTCGCTCGTGAGCACGAAGGTGGAGTCGTCGAGAAAGTCGATCGCCTCTCCGATGCGCTCGAGGCCGGCGATCGGGCAGACGGGACCGATTGGGCTCAATCGCCCGCCGGGGCGCGGAATGAAGAAATAGATCTCCGTGTAGGTCCGTACGGCCACCAGCGCGCCGTCGCGCCGGATCGCCGCATCAGTGACGAGTCGTCCCGAGGACGCATCGGGGATGATCGGCAACCGTTGCAGCACTTCAGCGCGCACCGTGGTGCCCGCGCTCCACGCCGATCGGGGCAGGCGGTACAACCGCACCGGGCCGTTCCGTCCTTTGGAAATGAGATACACGGCGCTGTCGTGCGGCGACACGAACAACGCCTCGACATCGCGCGGTCCGTCCGGGTAGCGAAACCGCAGCACGCGGGCGGGCGGAGTCGCCCGCAGGGTGTCGGCCGGGCCGGTCGGAGGCTGGGGCTCCGGCACGGCGTATATCGTGACGCTGCGGTGGTCCTGGAGGTTGTCTCCCGTATCGCCGATGTAGATGCACTCGCCGGGCGCGTCGGGGCACGGTCCGTGCGACAGCGCTTCCCAGTCGACGTTCTTCGCGCCCGTCACCCGCACCGCCCCGCGATCGGTGCCGTGTACGTCGGTGGCGTACAGGTACGGTCTGTCCCCCGAGTCGTTGTGGGTCCACAGGATCCCGACATGGGCGCGGCTGACGACGACCCCCGAGCTCTCGGTGAGACGGCGGTTGCGAAAAGTCCCCGTGAGGGTCGTTTCGGGGCTCGGGATTGCGGCTTGCAAGAGGAACAGCGAGGCCAGCATGGCAGGAAGGAAATGCGCTTGATCGCCCTCGGGCAAGGGGCGAGATTCCGCTCATGATCGCGGCGTTGAAGTCGCGGACGGTCCATCGCCTCCCCGATCGCGTCCGGCTCCAGGGCAGGATCCTGTTTCTGACCGAGGAGGCCGCACTGGTGCGGCGGCAGCTGGCCGGGGAAGACCTCGCCTGGACGCCCGCCATGAAGCTGCGCGACAACATCTCCACCGACGAAATCACTCCCGCCTACATCTGCTACTACTACGACGACACCCTCGGCGACTTCCCCTACCTCGGGCTGAAGTGTGGGGAGGAATTTCCCATCAGCCGCGGCTCGGTGCGGCAGGGGGGGTTCGTCGCTTCGGTGAGTGGTAAGCGGCGCGGCAAGGGCTCGTCCCGCGAGCAATCGCCCTACGCCGAGATGTGCGCCGGGATCAAGCTGGTGATCGCCGAGAACATCGAGCGCATCTACCACGAGAATTGCCAGAATCTCGGTGTCCTCACGTCCACCGACTTCTCGCTCATTGACAAGGTGCGGCGCGGTGAAGAGATCCCGCTCGCCGTCTTCACGGCAGGCGAAGGGGAGATCACGCGCGGCATCATCGAATACGGCGGGTTGTTCAATTACAATCTCGCCCGACTGCAGGGACAGCTTCGCGTCACGGCGCCGGCCGGCGCGCGCCGTCCCATGACGCTGGGCGAGAAGATCTTGGCGCGCCATTGGGTAGTGGACCTCTCCTCGGGCCAGGTCGGGGTGCCCGCGGTGCAGCCAGGCGACGAAGGCTTCGTGACCACCGACATCCGGTTCAGCCACGAGTACGTCACACCGATGGCGGCGATCTTCTTCGAGCAGCTGGTCGGCGCCGACGAGCGCGTCAACGATCCCGAGTCGGTGCTGTTGTTCCGCGACCATCTCACCTTTCTCGCCGAGGCGATGACGCCCGAGCGGGTCAAGGAAGGATTGCTCGACGTCGCGATGGAGCTGGAAAAGAAACAGCGCGCCTTCGCCGAAAAGCAGGGCATCAAGCTGTATGGCGAGCTGACGCGTCTCGGGCTGCACGGGTCGGAGGCGATCTGCCACTCCAAGATCCTCGAGTCGCACGCCCTGCCGGGCCAGGTCATCATCGGCTCGGACTCCCACACCCCGCACGCTGGCGCGGTCGGGTGCCTCGCCTTCGGCGTCGGCACGACGGCGATTTTCAATTCGTGGATTACGAAGGACGTGCGCGTCACCGTCCCCGAGACAGTGCGGGTGCTTGTCCGGGGGACCAAGCCGGAGAACGTGACCGCGAAAGACTTCATGCTCGAGATCCTGCGGCACCCCTATGTGAAGAGCGGGCAGGCGATCGGGAAGCTGGTGGAGTACTGCGGGTCGGCGGTCGAAGCGTTGTCAGTCGACGAGCGGGCGACGATGACGAACATGACGGCCGAAGTCGGCGGCTTCACCGGGTACGTCGCCCCCGACGACAAGACCGCCGACTACCTCATGGCGTATCGCGGCATGTCGCGTGCCGACGCCGAGCGCGCCTGCCGGGACCTGGCGAGCGATCCCGCTGCCGCGTACTGCGAAGTGATCGAGATCGACGCCGCGCGCATCCGCCCGATGGTGGCGCTCCCGGGAGATCCCGGGAACGGGCGCTCCATCAAGGAGTTGCCGGGACGTATCAAAGTGGAGATCGCCTACGCCGGGTCGTGTACCGCAGGAAAGAAAGAGGACATGGACATGTACGCCCGCGTGCTGCGCGAAGCGGTGGACCGCGGCGAGCACGTCGCCCCGGGCGTGCGGTTCTTCATTCAGTCCGGCTCACAGGACGTGAAGCGCTACTGTGAAGAGCGCGGCTATCTCGACGTCTTCCGGCGGGTCGGGGCGCAGTTCCTCGAGCCGTCCTGCGGGGCCTGCATCAACGCGGGACCGGGCGTCTCCCGCACCAAAGACGAAGTCACGATCAGCGCGATCAATCGCAACTTCCCCGGTCGCTCCGGGCCCGGCCAGCTGTATCTGG
>DATFSB010000318.1:0-4017 GCA_035262825.1 Gemmatimonadales bacterium
AGGGGCCGCGCCACGTAGGCGTTGATGGTGTCGCCGTTGTGCCCGCGCATCGTGATGGTCTCGGCGATCATCCCTTCGTACTGATCGGTCGTGTACGCGTGAGCCATGTCAGCCTTCCCTCCGTGTGAGATGTTGGAAGAACCGCGTGTCCGCCGGCGTGTCGATGTTGTAGAGCCGCGCGCAATTGCTCCAGAGGATCTTGCGGCGCACCTCGTCGGCGAAGGGCAGCCCGAAGAACTGCTCCATCGCTTCGGGGAACGCGCCGTCGGAGTGCGGGTAGTCGGTCGAGACGACGAAATAGTCGGCGCCCATCTTGTTGACGACGTCGACCGCCGGCTCCTCGTCGACGTCGAGCGCGATGTAGCACTGACGCTTGAAATACTCGCTCGGCAGCATCTCGAGCTGGTGCTCGCAGCCCGGGCCGAACTTCTCCCACTGGTCGTCCAGGCGCCAGAGCCACCAATGCAGCCATCCGGCCGTGCCCTCGAGGAACGCGCAGCGCAGCCGGGGATGGCGCTCGAGGATGCCGCCGGTAGTCATGCTGGCGATCGCGCCCATGAGCTCGACCGGATTGCGGATCGCGTGGGCGATCGGGTGGAAGTTGGCGTGGCCGACGTAGCGCCGCCCGGCGTCGTCCTTCAGCGAGGTGTTGCCGGTCGGATGGAATCCGATCGGGACGTCGAGCTCCTCGAGCGCGCTCCAGAGCGGCTCGCACGCTTCGTCGTGCAGGTGCTGGCCGTTGACCGGATTCGGCGTGCCGATGATGCCGACGGCGCCGAGCTCGCGGACGCAGCGGCGCGCTTCGGCGATGGCGGCCGGGATGCTGTGCATCGCGATCTGCGCGGCGAACTTGAGCCGCGCCGGCTGGTGCTTGCAGTAGTCGTACGCCCAGTTGTTGTAGGCGCGCGCGAGGGCCGCTGCGTAATCCGGCGCCAGGTCGTCGTGCATCAGGATCTGCCGGCCGCGCGTGCCGTACATGACGGCGACGTCGACGCCCTCGATGTCCATCGCGGTCAGCGTGGAATCGGGATCGAAGCCGCGCCCGCGCGCCACCTGGAAATGCGGGTGCCGCGCGCGACTGCGCCGGCGCAGCTCGCGGCTCGACGCGGTGGCGCCCGTGGCCGTCGCGTGCGCGGGAATGGCGAGCCCCGCGACTTCCATCCCCATGATCGTGTCGGCGTTGCCCTTGTCCTCGGTGTTCTCGCTGAGCTTCCGCTGCTGCCCGCCGAAGAATCGCGGCAGGTTGGCCCTGTGCGGGCCTTCGAGGTAGCGGGACCAGAGATCGTCCGGCTCCATCATATGCAGGTCGCTGTCGAGGATCAGATAACCGTTGCGGGCCATGTACGCACCTCCAGCGCGTCGAGAGCCAGGGTTCGCAGGTTCCGGCGCCCGCCGATTATCTCCAGAAGCGCGGGCGAGATAAAGGCCCCATCCAAGCGGGGACAGGTCTCCGCGCCGACCACTTTCGAGTGTTCACCCGATTGCCGGGAACGTCCCGCAGGCACCACTGTCGAAAGCGTCCTGGTTGGAGTACTCTGACCACCAATTAAACCCCGGGGGGAGTCGCAATGACCCGCCTGATCCACTGCTCGCGGCCGTACACCGTCGCTCTCGTACTGGCTCTGGTCGCCGCGCCTCTCGTGTCGGCGGTGCTCGTCTCCGACGTCGGCATCGCTCTCGCGAAGGGGCCCGGTGGCGGCAGTGGCGGTAGCGGAAGCGGCAGTGGCAGCGGAAGCAGCGGCGGGAGTAGCGGTGGCAGCGGCGCCGGCGCCGGGACGGGCGCCAGCGCGGGTGGCGTTGGCGTCAGCGGAGCTGCAGGGCCGGGTGGCGCCGGCGCGTCGGCTGGAGCCGGCACCGGTGGCGCCGGCGTCAGCGGTGCGGCTGGGTCGGGGAGCGGCACTGGCTCGTCCGGCCCTAGCGGCGCGGCCGGACCCGGGGGCGCCGGGCCTGGAGGGGCTGCTGGGAACGGGGCCGCGGGCTCAGGCGGACCCGCGGGTTCAGCCGCGACGGGAGGCTCATCCGGGACCGGCGGTCCGGCCGGGACCGCGGGCGCCGCTGGGGTCGGAAATGGCGCAGGTCAGGGAGCAGCCGGGGCGGCAGCCGGGCCGGGGCCGGGCCCGAGCGGGAGCGCCAGTGCTGACGGCGTCAGCCCGGGCGGCGGCGTGGGCGCAATCGGTACCGCGGAAAGCGCGATTGCGCGCTTGAACCGGATCTACGACGTCTCGGAGCCCGAGCGCGCCGCCCAGGTTGCCGCCAAGGCAGCCGCCGAGGCCTCGCGGCGCGCCGCGCAGGCCGGTGAAGCCGCGCAGCAGAGCGGCTGGCGAACGAGCGCGGTCGCCGACGCGTCGAAGGACGCGGCGAAAGACGCGGCCGATGCATCTCGTGAAGCATCTCGCGCCGCGGAGGCAGCCGCCCGCGCTCTGAAAACCCCCACGTTCGACGCGCCCGCGATCGTCCGGCGCGAGACGTTGCGTGCGCGGGACGCGGCCGAGCGCGCTCAGGAAGCGGCCGACGAGGCGGGAGATCAGCCGGCTCGGGTGACGCTGGCGTCGACCGTTCAGTTGATTTCGTCTCCTGGATTCTTTCAGGGCGTGCGCCGGAGCATGCAAGCCGAGGCGAACTTCGCGCGGGGCAGCGCCTTGCTCCGGGAGCACAAGTATCAGGAGGCGCGCGATAGCCTCGCCGAGGCGGTGGCGCTCTATCCCGAGCACGATCAGGCGCGGGCGCTGCTCGCGTGGTCCGAGTACTTCCTGGGAGATTTTCGCGGGGCGGCCGTCACGTTCAAGACCGCACTTCGCCGACAGCCAAGATGGGAGGGTCTCTACAACGGTCTGGGCTGGAGCCGGCTGCGCCTCGGACGCTATCAGCTGGCTGCCGACGCCTTCGGGTCGGCGCTCGACCGGAATCCCGACTACATCGACGCCCTGAACGGCCTGGGCTCGGCCCAGTTCGAGCGTAGCCAGTACGATCTCGCGCTGCCGCCGCTCGAGAAGGCGCTGGAGGGATCGCGGCATCTGCTGACCGCCGAGCCCCCGGAGGTGACGGTCCTGCGAGGGAAGGTGGCGTGGAGCCTCTACTACCTGGAGCGGTATCGCGAGGCTCTGGCGATGTTCATCCGGGCGAGCCTGGCCGCGCCGGACTCGCAGCAGTACCAGGTGGGAATGGGCTGGTCGTATCTCAAGCTCGACCAGAGGGACGATGCACGGGCGGCATTTCGTAGGGCCCAGCAGCTCGGACCGGTCGACGACGCTGTCAGCGAAGGTCTCCGCCGCGCCGGCATGTGACGGGCTCGTCGTGAGATGAGAGCGATCGCCGGATGAGAGCGAAGGCGAAGCTGACCGCGCCGCGCGAGGTCGAGCCGCGCGCCGACCATCCGCATCGGTGCACGGTCGGTCATCGCTGGCAGCACGATGGCCCGTCGACGACCACGTGCACCATCCCCAGCTACGACCCGGTCTTGGGCGATCTGCCGTTCGTCGGCCCCGAGGACTGCCCCCTGTGCTCCGGTCGGCCCGACTTGCTGATCAGAGGCCTCCACTCGCACTACTGCAATATGTGCGACGGGGACTGGACGCACGACGGCCAGTGTCTCGACAGTCTCGCCGCGTGCTGTCCCTGGTGCTTTCCGCAGTTCGATGCAGAGCCGGTGCCGGGCGCGCGCTCGGGCCCGCATTTCCACGTCTGCTCCGAGTGCGGTCAGAACTGGCGCCACGCGACAGGCTGCGCAGCACCGCTTCGCGCGGCGCTTCCGGAGTGCTCGGGCTGCCGAAACGCGAGCGCGCCCACCGAAGGCCACGCGCAGAGGCGAGCACCCTTCACGGCGGTGTCGTCCGATCGCACGAGGGCTCTCGGGACCCGTGTGCGATCGCTCGCTCGCCCGATCGCCGTGATTCTGCTCCTTTCGATCCCTCTCGCCCTCAAGGGCTACTGGGTGTCCAGAAGCCCGAGCACCCAGGACAACGCCCCCGTCTCCGAGGAGCGAATCGAGACGCCCAGCCCTGCTCCGCTCCAGTCCAC
>DATFSB010000319.1:0-3569 GCA_035262825.1 Gemmatimonadales bacterium
GACCCGGTCGTCGAACGAGCGCCCGGTGGCCCGCGTCCCGGCCAGCCGCACGAACTGTTTCGGCATCGTCACCGTCTGCCCGGGGGCGACGCCGAGGGCGCTCGCGTCCGCCGCGGAGGTGACGCCGACACTCACGCGGACTGCGGTCGGTGTGCGCGTCGTACTCCCCGAATCGCGCGGCAGGAACACACCCCCGATGTCGCGGTTGGGGCCGTGCACCAGCGCCGGCTTGCCTTCGAACAGGGAAGGGAAGAACCCGCCCCGCATCGTCAGCGCGAGCGTGCCGTCGCCGCGAATCGAGTCGACGCGAAATCCGATCTCGTCCAGGTGCGCGACGAAGACGACGAGCGGATCGCCGGTCCCCACCTTCACCCACAGATTCCCGGCCGTGTCGGTTTCCTGCTTCGCCCACGAGGGGAGGAGCTGCGACACTGCGTCACGCACCGGACCTTCGGAGCCCGAGACACCATACGTCTCGACGAGCGTGCGAATGACGCTCTCCGCCTCGGCGATCCGATTGGAAGGGTTTCGGGTGGGGAATCGAATCTCGCTCGACGGGTACGAGGTCGGCCAAGAGACCGGTCCTGCCTCCGGACCCATCCACGACCGCAAGTCCGTCACCGCGGCGCGCACTGAATCGAGTGGCACGGTCTCGACGGACGTCTCGTTGAATAAAGTTGGGACGGTCGCCTCGCGTGTTTCCGCGAACGGACCGTGCAATGCCGACAGCGCCGTTACGCCAGGTCGCGTGGCTTGCTGTGTCTGCACCGCGAATGCGACGACAACGGTACCCTGAACCTTGGGGCGGTCCAGGGCCGCCACCAGCAGCGCGGCGCAGGCGGCGCGCCGCCCCACGAACGGACCCGCGAGCAGGCCGTCGTGCGGTCCGTAGCGCGTCGGGCGCTTGGTGAGGGCGACCGGGGAGAGCAGCAGGATGCCGAGCGACTCGGCTTGCGCCCGCGAGCTCACGCCGACATCGACCCAGGCGTCGTCGACGGTGAACGGTTGATCGGCGCCGGCCGGGCGGCCGCGCGTGAGATGGACCGAGCGCACGGCGACGACGCCGGGAATGCCGCCGCGACGGCCCCACACCGTGACGCGATGTCCTTCGAGCTGCTGATCGAACAAGGGGTTCGTCCGGCTGCCCGTGCCCTCGCGACGCAGCCGCAGGTACCCGTCGTCGGTCATGTTGCCGACCACGTAGCCCGGCTCGTCGAGCCCACAATAGAGCAGGCGTCGCGGAGCGCCGCTGCCGAGCGTCAGGATCACGTTGCCGAGGCGATCGCGTGCCGCCCCGGGGAGCAGGCGCTGCACGCTGTCGGCGATGGCGCTCTCGTATCCGGAGACAGCGGTCATGGAGGCGAGGCGGGTGGTGAGAGCGGGGAGGTCCAGAGACTGGGCGGATAGGCGGATGGGCGGATAGAGTGTCAACAACAGGGCCGGCGCAACACCTCTCAGCATCCCTCCATCCGCCCATCCGCCCATCCGCCGACGCGCCAGGATCATGCGGTTCCTCTCGTTTTCAGAATCTGCTGCGCCAGCTCAATTACCACCGCAGGCAGCAGCTCGTGTTCGACTTCGAGCACCCGTCGCGCGAGTGCAGCGACGCTGTCGTCCGGGAGGACGGGGACCGTCCGCTGCGCGATGATCGGGCCGCGGTCGAACTGCTCGTCCACGTAATGGACCGTCGCCCCCGACCGGATGGCGCCGCTCGCCAGCACCGCCTCGTGCACGCGGCGGCCGTACATCCCCGGGCCCCCGAAATCGGGGAGCAGAGCCGGGTGGATATTAATCGCCCGCTGGCGAAAGCGCGCGACCACGCGCGCGGGGAGGAGCTTCAGGTAGCCGGCGAGGACGACGAGATCGGCGTCGCCGAGCGCTCGCAGCAGCTCGTCGGCGTCGGCGGGGTCGTGCAGCACGAATGTCGGGACGCCGGCCCGCCGGGCCCGGTCCAGCGCACCGGCGTCCGAGCGATTGGAGACGACCTGCGTGACGCGGGCCGGGGCGCCGGGCCCGAGGGCGTCGAGCAGGGCCTGCAGATTCGAGCCGCCGCCCGAGACGAGCACGGCGACTCGCAGCGATGTCGCCCCGGTCAGCTGGGGTGGCAGGGGGTGTCGGACTTCGGCTTGGCGCCGCTCGTGACGCTGAGGGTGAAGGCGCCGGTCGCGTATTTGCGTCCTTGCGTGTTCACCATGATTTCGTACGGCGCGTTGTCGGTCAACGTCACCGTCAGTCGCGCATTGCACTTGCCGCCGGAGTCGTCGTCCGAGTTGTGCTCGCTCGTAATGCCCGGCCCATGCAC
Source organism: Gemmatimonadales bacterium (assembly GCA_035262825.1). Lineage (GTDB taxonomy): Bacteria > Gemmatimonadota > Gemmatimonadetes > Gemmatimonadales > GWC2-71-9 > DASTHG01. The sequence goes on from DATFSB010000319.1 coordinate 2,303, forward strand.
GATGAGGTAGGCGTCGAAGTCGCTCGACGTCAGATCGATGGTGACGGTCTGCCCGGCCCGCCCCTCGACGGTCCAGCGCTCGACATAGGTGCTGTCGACCCAGACCTCGTCGCGCGCGCTGATCTGTCCGGAGATCGACTGGCCGATCGCGATCGAGCGGCGCTCGTGCATTTCGGAGATGTCGCCGCCGCCGGCGCTGCTGTTCGCGGTCTCGCCCTGGGACTGCGGCGGCTGGCAGTCGCGCGTCCCCGGCGGATCGACCGGCTTGCGCCCGGGCATGATGGACAGGGCGAAGCGCCCGGTCTGCTTGTGCGGCCGGTTCGTCGTGTTGACGAGCATGGTGTAAGGGCCGCTCGTCGGCGGCGACAACACGATGCGCGAGCCGCACCCCGGCCCGCCGTCGTCGTTCACGACGGTGGTATCGAGTCCGTAGAGCAGCAGCTCGGGATCGAAATCGGTCGAGGAGAGCTCGATTGTGACGTCCGTCCCGGGCGTCGCCGTGAAGCGCCAGCGCTGATAATAGGTCGTATCGGTGAACAGATCGTCGTTGTCGGTCAGCTGCCCGTTGACCGTCTGCCCGACGGCGATCGCGTGCACCGATCCGTGCCCTCCAGGAGGGCAGCGCCCTGACAGGCGCGGCCCCACCGGCTTGATCCCGGCCGACAGCGACAGGCTGTAGCTCCCGGTTTGACGTGTCGGCAGAGCGGACGTGCTGACGGAGAGGACATACGGGCCCGTCCCGGGGAACGTGATGGAGAACCGTGCGCTGCAGGCCGGGCCGCCGTTCTGGTTCCACATCGACGAATCCAGCCCGCTCAAACCCAACATCGGGCGGAAATCAGCGGAAGTGAGATCGATCGTCACGGCCTGACCGGGCGTGGTGCGGAACTGCCAGCGCTGGTAGTAGGTGCTGTCACTGTAGAGCGGATCGCGGTCGCTGAGCGTGCCGGTCACCGTCTGCCCGACCACGACCGTGCGCGCGTCGGAGCCCGCGCTGGCGGAGGTCGAGGGCGTGGACGCCGCGCGGGACGCCGTGACGTTGCCCTGCATCATGCCGTGCGCTTCGGTCATCGCCGCGCGGTCCATCTGCATATTGCGCACGATGTCGGTCGCGGTCGCGAAGTTGAGGGCCTGGCCGTTCTCGATCGTGCTGCGCACGATCCCGATCACCTGGCCCTGCGCGTTCAACACCGGCGCACCGCTTGAGCCGTGGGAAATCGGCGCGGAGATCTGCAGCAGCTTCGTCCCGTTCACGATCCGCGACGCC
>DATFSB010000320.1:0-5898 GCA_035262825.1 Gemmatimonadales bacterium
GCATCGCCACGAGCGGCACCAGGGCGGTGCGGATCGATCCCATGAACAGGAACACGACCAGGGCGACGATGAGGATCGTCTCGATCAACGTCTTCGCGATCTCGTGCAGCGCGTCCGTCATGAAGACCGTGGCGTCGTAGGCCAGCTGCATGTCGATGTCTTTCGGCAGCGTCGGCCGGATGCGCGCCATCTCGTTGTGCAACCGGGTCGCCACTTCGATCTCGTTGCTGCCGACGACGGGCCAGACGCCGAGGTAGACCGCTTCCTTGTCGTTGAACTTCGTGATGAAGTCGGCTTCCTCGGCGCCCAGCTCCACCCGAGCGACATCGGACAGGCGTACGATCGCCCCGTTGCGCTCGGAGACCACGAGATTCTTGAACTCTTCCGGCGTCCGCAGGTCGGTGTTCGCGAGCAGGTTGACCTGTACCAGGTCGCCCTTCGTCTGACCCACCGCCGCGAGGTAGTTGTTGCGTTGCAGCGCGGCCCACACGTCGCCCGGAGCGAGGTTCAAGGCCGCAAGCTTGTCGGGGTCGATCCAGATGCGCATCGCGATCGGCCGGCCGCCCACCACGTCCACCCGCTGCACCCCCGCCAGCGTCGACAGCTGCGGCTGCATGTTGCGGGTGAGCCAGTCGGTCAGCGCCGGGATGTCGCGCTGGTTCGAAGTGAAGCTGAGGTAGAACGACGCGTACGGCCGGTCGGCCCGCTGCACTTCGACCACCGGCGGCTGCGCCTCGGTCGGCAGCTCGGCGCGCACCTGCTGCAGCCGAGCGGTGACCTCGGCCAGCGCCGCGGTACTGTTGTGGTTGAGCTTCAGGTGCACCGTGATCGTGCTGACGCCGGCGCGGCTCGAGGACTCGAGGTAGTCGACGCCGGAGATCGCCGCGACCGCGTGCTCGATCGGAGTGGTGAGAAAGCCGCGCACGGTCTCGGCGGAGGCGCCGTAATAGACCGTCGTGATCACGACCTGCGAGCTCTCGATCTTCGGATATTGCTGCACCGGCAAGGTGCTGATCGCCCGCCACCCGATGAGCAGGATGGCGAGGTTCACCACCGCTGCGAGGACGGGGTGGCGGATGAAAGTATCGGTCACTGAACGCATGGACGGATTCCGGTTAACGGTTACGGGACGTATCGGCCGCGACCAGCATGGACTCGAACAGCTTGAACGATCCGGACGTGGCCACCTGCTGCCCCGGCTTCAGGCCGGAGAGGATCACCACGTCGTCCGCGATCACGGGGCCGCTCTGCACCGGCTGATCGTGGGCGCGGGGCTTGCCGGCGGAGTCCGGCAGAATCAGGAACACGTGATCGCCGCCCGGTCCCTTGCGCAGCGCGCTGACGGGAATCGAGACGACGCTCTGCACCGGGCCTTCCGGGACTTCGACGCGCACCGAGGAGCCGGGCGCCGGGGCGCGGCTCGTGATACGGGCGCGCACCATCGCGTTGCGGGTCGTAGGATCGATGCGTGCATCGACCGCGACGATCTTCGCCGGAATCGCTCGGGGATCTTCGGCGGAGGAGATCGTGATCGCCTCACCGGAACGCAGCGCCGCGGCGACTTCCTGCGAGACGTTGAAGTCGACGTTCGCCGCCGCGTCGACACCCTGCAGCGTCGTGATCTCGGTGCCCTCGTTCAGGTACTGTCCGGGGTGGATGTCGGAGATCCCGACACGGGCCCGGAACGGCGCGCGGATCGTCTTGCGGGCGATGATCGCCTTGGTCCGGTTCATCTGGGCGAGCGCGACATCGCGGGCGGCGATCGCCTGGTCCAGCTCCTCCTGCGACGCCGCTCGCGCGTCGAGCATGCGCTGCACCCGGGCGAGCGTCGTTTCGGCCAGGTCGGCTTGCGCCTTCTCGGCGGCCAACTCGGCTTCCTCAACGGAGACGTCGAGGCCGACGAGCACGGTCCCGGCTTCCACCACCTGCCCGGGGACGAGCGCCACGCGGCGCACCGTTCCCGACAGCTCGTTGCGCAACGTGATCGAGTTGAGCGCCAGGACGGTGCCGATCGCGGTGGCCGTGGGCCGGTAGCTCTGCTGTTTCGCGACCGCCATGGTGATCGACGCGACGGGCTCGGGCTGATGCGCCGCGGCCGCGTCGGATTTCTTTATCGAATTGTGTTTCCAGGCCACCAAGGCGCCCGCAGTGAGCGCGATGGCCAGCAACAGGACGAGCGATCCGGTACTGCGCATGGCGTGATCTCCTCAGTTCAGAATGTTCAGCACGAGCATCTGCTACTTGACGAACGGCACAGCCAGAAATCGACTCAGACGGACGGCTAGGTGCAACAGTTTTACAACAATCGAACAATTGGGGCTAAAAAAAAGGTTCCTGCAGGTCCCGGTTGCCTCTACGCTAGGCTCCCATACGGCGTTTCAGCTCTTCGGTGTAGGCGGTAATCGTATCGCGGTCGACCTCGAAGTACTTGTACTGGCCGTCGCGGCGGGAGCGAATCAGGCCGGCTCGAAGCAACTCCTTCATGTGGTGCGAGATGGTGCCCTTTGAAACGGGGAAGATGTGGCACAACCGCTGACACGGGAACTCGCGCTCCGAACCGATCGCCTCGAGCAGCGATACCCGGCGCGGGTCGGAGAGCGCTTTCGCCACCAGCTCGAACTGCCTGGTGGGCAGGGGATGCGGGGCTGTAGTCTTCATCAGGATGATTTGATGATCATCAAACTACAGCGGATTGTCAAGATCCCGTCAGCCCTCACCCCTACCCTCCTCTCTCCTTAAGAGAGGGGGCACGAACGTCGAATGATGGTTCGTCTCCGCAAGGCGGAGAGGGGTGAGATTGGCCGGAAGCCGCTAGGGTGAGCCCAACCACCCCCGGGTCCACCCGGCGTACCACGGGATATTCGACCCAGCTCCGTTCGCGGGTTCCACCGCGCCGATGTAGGGTACCCCGGTCATGAAGAAACCGTCCGGAGGGGCGCTGGCCCCTCCAAGCGACGCCGGCGACCCCGCCCTTGGCCGCAGATCGGGCGTAAGGGTATTCAACGGCGCGATCAGGAGCGGATCGGACAAGGCATTGCCGCGCGCCGGATCGGTGGCATAGGCGGCCTCGTCCAGGCAGTCGACATCGGTGGAGAAGTCGGGCGTGCCTCCGAAGAAAATGCTCGAGCTGATGTCGATCGTCAGCGCTGCCGCCTGTGCGCAGCTGGCGTCGCCGTTGACATCCAGTCCCACACCCGACTGCTGCACGATGGCGTCGCCCAGCGTGAGGGCTGTGCCATGTTCGAGCAGAATTCCACCGCCGCCGCCCTGCGCTGTGCCGGCGATAGTGGCATTGAAGATCCTGGGGTGCGATCGTGGTCCCGCGTTCGAGTCGGGCAGCGAGTTGGAGCCGCTGAGCGCAGGCCCTCCTGACTGCAGTACCGCGAGGAACTGGACCCGCCCCACCCAGCCGTCATCCCAGCGCAGACCCGCCGCGGTGCTGCCGGTGATGAAAACATTCCGCAGGTCGGCGGTGCCACCGGACAGGAACACGCCATCGCCACCCGACCCGTGCACCTGGATCGAGTCGATCACGGTGCCGGTTCCGACCCCCAGGAGCAACAGCCCCGCCGTCGCCGACCCACCGGGAGGCATCATGCCGCCGTACTCGATACGGACGTAGCGTAACGTTCCGCTCGAGTCTTGGACGCGGCAACCGCCGTAGGTCCCGGCGTTTCCGGGCGCGACCTTCTCAGGACACCCGATGTCGATGCCGGTGGTGCCGGAGCCATTGTTGAGGAGGGAGGCCCCATTGAGAATGATTCCTCCCCAGCACCCCGGCGACTTGGCAGCGGCGGTGCACGTGAACACGACCGGCTGCAGCCGCGTGCCTACGGCGTGCAGCCGCCCGCCGCGCTGGACGGCCAATGCGCCGCGCGTCGCGACATCCCCTTCGACCTGTGTTCCGGCTTCGATCGTGAGCGTCACGCTTCCCGGGACGATGACCGTTCCGTGCAGCTCATAGACGGTGTCGCGGAAGAAGGTGCGATCGGCGTGCACGGTGTCCGCGACCACCGCACGCGCTGTTGGAAGCGCGACCCGGCCAGGAATCGCTTCCCCCACGACGGGCTGGTTGACGCCCACCGCTTCGTTCGAGATCGCCACCACGTCCAGCACATCGATCGTGAAGGTGCCGTCGGCATTGCGGCCCGGTGGGGACGCGTCACCGACCTCACCCAGTCCCGGCAGGTTGAAGGGAGCCACGTTGCCGGCGATCACGACGTCCACAGACGGGTTCACCAGCAGGTCGGCCATGCCCACGGCGACATTGGCATTCATCACGACGTCGCGGACGTTGATCGCGCCATCGAGCGTCACGTCGCCGTATCGCAGGCCCGGTACGATCTGGCCGGGAGTCAGCGCCGCGTGACCGAGTCCTGGCGCGAGCAGCGCGTCCCATTCCGCCACGCCGAGGCGACGCGCCGCGTCCGCGGAGGGCAGGGGAATGGTGTCACTGACTCGGCGAATCTCAGGGCTGATCGAGAGCGCCGCGGACTGCAGCCTCTGGGTCACCGCCTGCGAACCTTCGAAGCGGAGTCCCCGCAGGTAATCCGGGGCCATGACCTGAAACGCAACCAGCGCCATCCGCTCGGGCAAGCCGCGCGCGTTCACGCTGAGCACGCGGAGTAACCCCTGGGCGGCTCTTGCGTCGCTGACCATGACGAGGGTCGGCGGCGCGGGCGTCTGCCCCACGAACTGGAGGCGGGTGGGATCGAAGCGGATAGCGCCCTGGACTCCGGCGACCCGATCGAGGGACGACGATTGCGCCAAGCGTACGACGACGAGAATTCGCTCGCCGACCTGGGCATCGAGGGAGGAGGCCTCGAGCCCGACACCGACGGCAGGGCGCCCATCCGGCGATGGAGCGTCGAGTCCGCGTGTCAGCACATCGCTTCTGCAACCTGCGGCGACCACCATCAACAGGGCGACGAGCGATTGCCTCATCACCCACTCCTTGCGAGAGAGGATCCGCCGTCTCCCGTACTAGATAGGGAGACAACACCGCTCTCACAGTCTCAATCCGTTCACGATCGAGTCACGGATCGCTATCCTTGGTCCTCCGAACCTGTGTCCGGCTGCGGCTGGCGCGGTGCCGCACGCACGGATTGGGGCAGCTGGACCGGCGTCAAACCCGCCGCCTTGCGCTTCGCATTCAGACCACCGAGTCCCGTCGTGCGAAGCCGCAGCCACCTCGCCATCACGGAGCGGAATTGCACCCGCGCGCTGTCGCACGCGGCGACCTGGCCCGCCGTCGGCGTCACGTCGGCATTCTGCATCGCCATGGCGGCGCCGAGTAGTGTCTGGCTCAGGTTGCCGAGAGTCGGGGGTGGGGGCGGGCCACGGCGCGCCAAGCCACCGCCCCGGGGCGCGGGGGAGGGTGCGGGAGCCAGGGATTCGACGCGCGCTTTGAATGTCAGGGCGTCGCTACCGCCGGCGCTGTCGAGCCTGGACGCGAGGGCCCGGGCCTGTGCATACGCGGTATGTGCTGCGACGGCGGCGCGATACATCTCACGCGAAAGCGTTGCGAGCTGAAGCAGTCCCGCAGCGGGAGTCTTCACCCGCGGATCGAGTTTCAGCGTCAGGGGCTGGACGTAGGTTTTGCCGAAAGCCGACAGCCGAATGCGGTATTGCCCAGGCGGCGCCCACGGCGCTTGCGGATCCGGATAGGTCCGATGCGGCACCGCTCCCGTGGCGTCGCCCTCCCCAGCGGGACCGCGCTCGAGCGGATCGAGGTGCAGATCCCAGCTGAACCGGTGCATCCCTGCCTTGGTGGAAGCCCTAGCCTGGGGAGCCGGCCAGTAGAGCGGCAGAGAGCAGTGCGGCGAGTCGGGCTTCTGCTGGCAGACGCGATTGTATGCCGCGGGATCGAGCGCCGGGTCGGGAGTGCGCACGGAGTCG
>DATFSB010000321.1:0-5432 GCA_035262825.1 Gemmatimonadales bacterium
CGAAAATGAGTCCGGTTTCCCGCACCGCCTGCACCAGATCGAGTGCGTCCTCAATGGTCGTCGTCATCGGCTTGTCGCAGATCACATCGATGCCGCGATCGAGAAAGGCGCGCGCGATGGCATGGTGGCTGTCGTTCGGCGTGACGATGCTGACGACCTCGATGCCATCGGCGCGCTTCGCCTCGGCGGCCGCCATCTCAGCGAAACTCGTATAGCTGCGGTCCGCCGCGAGACCAAGATCGGCGGCGGACTCTTTGGCGCGTTGTGGATCAGAGGAGAGGGCGCCCGCAACCAGCTCGTACTGCCCGTCCATGCGGGCGCACAGCCGATGCACGCCGCCGATGAACGCTCCGCGCCCGCCGCCGACCATGCCGAGCCGCAGCGGCCGATCCATGGTCAGGCGAGCCCGAGCATGCGGCGGTTGGCGGCCTGGTCGGTGCCGGCGCCGCCGAAATCGTCGAACGCCTTATCGGTGACGCGGATCAAGTGGTCGGTGATGAACTGCGCCCCTTCGCGGGCGCCCTGCTCCGGGTGTTTGAGACAGCACTCCCACTCGAGCACCGCCCACCCGGCATAGTCGTAGTACGCGAGCTTCGAGAAGATCGCCTTGAAGTTCACCTGGCCGTCGCCCGGGGAACGGAACCGGCCGGCGCGATCGACCCACGACTGGTACCCGCCATACACGCCCTGGCGGCCGTCCGGATTGAACTCGGCATCCTTGACGTGAAACATGCGGATGCGGTCGTGATAGAGATCGATGTGCGCGAGGTAGTCGAGCTGCTGCAGCACAAAGTGACTGGGATCGTACAACAGATTGCAACGCGGGTGCCCGTCCAGACGCTCGAGAAACATCTCGAACGTCACACCGTCGTGCAGATCCTCGCCGGGATGGATCTCGAAGCAGGCATTGACGCCGTTTTCGTCGAACACGTCGAGGATGGGACGCCAGCGCCGCGCCAGCTCGTCGAACGCCGTCTCGATCAGACCGGCGGGCCGCTGCGGCCAGGGATAGAGGAAGGGCCATGCGAGGGCGCCCGAAAACGTGACGTGCTCGGTGATGCCCAGCCGGCGCGACGCCTGTGCCGCGTATCGCATCTGATCGACTGCCCAGGCGGTGCGCGCCTTCGGGTTGCCACGAACCTCGGGCGCCGCGAAGCCGTCGAATGCGGTGTCGTACGCCGGATGCACGGCGACCAGCTGGCCCTGCAGATGGGTCGCCAGCTCCGTGACCTGGAGCCCGTGCTCGGCCGCGATGCCCTTCACTTCGTCACAGTAGGTCTGGCTCTCGGCGGCCTTCTTGAGGTCGAACAGGCGCTGATCCCAGCTCGGGATCTGGATGCCCTTGAAGCCCAGCCCGGCAGCCCAGGCCGCGATGGTTTTCAGGTTGTTGAACGGCGGCGCATCGCCCGCGAACTGCGCCAGGAATATGGCCGGCCCTTTAATCGTCCTCATTGCGCGTCCTCGAGTGAGCAGAAGACCTCAAGGCGGAGCAAGATGCAGCACTTGCAGAGGTGTCGCCAGAATGACAGGCGGACGGGCGGTTCTTGCCGCAGCTTTTGGGACGATGGTCCGACGGCATCACCGACAATGTCACTGGCTGGTCATGGCTGTGGCCTCTAGTTTGGTAGCGCCACCTCCCCAGGACACCCACTGAGCCTTCAAGCCGATCTCCAAGCAACGCTTGGTGACGCCTACCACCTCCGCCGCGAGCTGGGGGGTGGCGGGATGGGGCGCGTGTTCGTAGCTCTGGAGACCCGCCTCGGGCGCGAGGTGGTCATCAAAGTACTGTCGCCCGACATGGCCGCTTCGGTAAACGTGGAGCGGTTCGAGCGGGAGATCCAGCTCGCGGCCCGCCTGCAGCACCCGCACATCGTGCCGTTGCTCACGACCGGTGGATCGGGCTCCCTGCTCTACTACGTCATGCCCTTCATCTCCGGTGAATCCTTGCGCGTCAGGTTGGCGCGCGAGGGTGAGCTGCCCATCCCCGAGGTGGCGAAGATCCTGCTCGAGGTCACCGACGCTCTCTCGTACGCGCACCGCAACGGCGTGGTCCATCGCGACATCAAACCCGACAACGTCCTCCTCGCTGAAGGCCACGCCCTGGTGACCGACTTCGGCGTGGCCAAGGCGGTGAGCGCGTCGAGCGGGAGCGCGACACTGACGTCGCTCGGCGTGGCGCTCGGGACACCGGCCTATATGGCGCCCGAGCAAGCGGCCGCGGACCCGAATATGGATCACCGCGCCGACATCTATTCGCTGGGCGTGCTGGCCTACGAAATGCTCACCGGGCGTACTCCGTTCACCGCACCGACGCCCCAGGCGCTGCTCGCCGCCCACATCACCCTCGCTCCCGATCCCGTCCCACGACACCGCCCCGCGGTGCCGGGGCCCTTGAGTGCGCTGGTGATGCGCTGTCTCGAGAAGCACGCCGCCGATCGCTGGCAGAGCGCGGCCGAGATCGTGAGCCAGCTCGAGGCGATGAGTACGCCGAGTGGGGGCATCGTCCCCACCGGGACCACACCGGTGATCTCGAGCGGCACGAAGGACGCGATTCGTCGTGGTCACCCGGCCCGCGTCGCCGCGCTGTTCAGCGCCGCCGCCGCCGCGGTGCTCGGCGTGGTGTACCTCCTGGTGCACTTCCTCGGTCTCCCGGACTGGGTGTTCTTCGGAACCGTGATGCTGCTGATCCTCGGTTTCCCGATCATGATCCTCACCGGTTACCTCGAACGGCGGCGCGCACAGGCGCGCGTCACGGGGCGGACGACCACCACGCCGCCGGGCCTGCACCGGTTGTTCACGTGGCGCCGGGCGATCCAGGGCGGCCTGCTGGCCTTCGGCCTGCTCGGCCTGGGAACCGTCAGCTGGACCCTGATGCGCCGGTTGGGAATCGGGCCCGTCGGGACCTTGATGGCGAAGGGACGGCTGGCGGAAAAAGATCGCATCGTCGTCGCCGACTTCGAGAACCGAACCACCGATGCCACGCTCGGCCAGTCGCTGACCGAAGCATTCCGGATCGATCTCTCCCAGACGCGGATCGTCACGCTCGTGAGCAGTGCGGCCGTCACCGAAGCACTGGGCCACATGCAACGCAGTCCCGCAGCGCCGCTCACCGCCGACCTGGCGCGCGAGGTCGCAACGCGGGAGGGGGCGAAGGCGGTTGTGGCGGGCGAGGTCAGCGCGGTCGGTGAGGAATACGTTCTGTCCGCCCGGCTCTTCGCAGCGAGCGATGGCTCCGAACTGGTCGCGCTGCGGGAGACCGCAGCGAACGACCGGGAGCTGGTCGCGGCGCTCGACCGACTGTCCAAGGCGTTGCGTGAGCGGATGGGGGAATCGCTGCGCACCATCCGGGCAGGCGAGCCGCTCGAGCGAGTCACCACCAGCTCAATTGCCGCGCTGAAGCTGTACTCCGACGGCGTGCGCGCCTTCAATCAGGGGGACTACACGAGCGCCGCCGCCGCGTTCGATCGGGCCCTGGCGTTGGACAGCAACTTCGCGATGGCCTGGCGCAAGCTCGGTGTCGCGCAGGACCATCTCGGTGCGAACCGGGACCAGACCGTGGCCGCGCTGCGCCACGCGTACCTGCTGCGCGACCATCTCCCCGAAAGTGAGCGGCTCCACACGGCGGCGTACTACGCCTGGACTGTCAGCAACGACCACGCTGCCGCCGTCGCCGCGTATCGCCAACTGCTGGCGATCGACCCCGACGACGACATCGCGCTCTCGAACCTCGGGGAAATTCTCGCCCGTCACGGCAGCTACGCGGAAGCGGAGTCGCTGATCGCCAAGAGCAACCAGATCGCTCCATTTTCGTTCGGGTTCTCGGTTGAGATGTTTCTCCGGATCGCCCAGGGCAAGGGTGACCTGGCCCGTCAGTCGCTCGCCCAGGCCGCCACGCGCTTTCCGGATAGTTACGACTTCCAATGGGCTCGGGCGTGGCTCCCCGCGACCACCGGTGTCTACGACAGCGCCGAGCGAGCCTTCATTAGCATGGGGCTCCGGTATCGCGAGCCGGCCACACAGGCGGATGTCCATCTCAATCTCGCCGTGCTCAACGAGATACAAGGGAAGCTTGCCGCGGCTGCGCATCAGCTGCGGCTGTACGCGGGGGTCGAGGAGCAGCGCACCGATTACGGAAGCGCCCTCGATGCCGGCGCGATGTTGGCGGTCGCGGCTGCCGTTTTCCAGCACGACTCGGCCGGCGCGATTCGTGTGTTGGACAGTGTGCTCACTCGGCACCCGCTGGAGCAGATCGGTCCGTTCGCGCGACCCTATGTCGGGCTGGGTGTGGCGTATGCGGCCGCCGGTCAACCCGCTCAGGCCCGCCGCCTCTTCGCCGAGTACCGAGCGACGCGCCCGGAGGAGGTTCGCAACCGGTGGGAACCGTACCTGGAAGGCTACGTCGCGCTTGCGGAGCACCGGCCGCAGGAGGAGATCGCCGCCTTCCGGCAGGTGGTCGAGCAAAGAGCGGTGTGCAACACCTGCGGCTTCTGGGAGCTGGCGCTGGCGTTCGATCAGGCTGGCCAACGGGATTCGGCGCTGGTTGCCTATGAACGAGTGGTGACCGAGCCGTGGCTCATGAACGAGCTCAGCAACTACCAGGAGTGGAAGACGGGAGTGACGTTCGCGCCCAGCCTGCGCCGGTTGGGCGAGCTCTACGACGCACGCGGGGACCGAGAGAAGGCGGTCGAATACTACGGTCGATTCGTCGATCTCTGGAAAGAGGCCGATCCAGCGCTCCAACCGGCCGTGCGCGAGGTGAAGGCTCGACTCTCGCAGCTCGCGGGTGAGAGGCACTGATCGGTCAGCCTTTTCGTACCGGGTAGCGCAGGTGAGTGACACCGACGCCGGCGATCACCGTCGGGTTGCCAAGCACGGCCGGCGTGCCGGCGATGTGGTCAAAGAGTCGAACTCCTGAGCCAAGCAAGAGCGCGGCGATGTCGACCTGGATTTCGTCGATGAGGCCGGCGTTCAGTAATTGCTGGATCGTGTCAGCACCGTGGACGGCGACGGACTTCCCGGCAGCGGCGGCCTTGGCCTGGCGCACGGCGCTTTCGATGCCGTCGGTCACGAAATGGACCGTCGAGTTGGGTCGCGGCCAACCGGCGGGGACCTGGTGGGTCAGCACGAACGCCGGTCCCCACGCGTGCTTGCCGCGCCAGCCGTCGGCCTTGTCGAACGTGCGTCGACCCGTGAGCACGGCACCCAGCTCGGACCAGAGACCGCGCAGGTGCGTGGCGCTCGGCGCGGACACCTTGAGCGTCATGGGGTCCGCTCCTCCGGTATGGAGTGCGACGTCCCCCGAGTTGACGTACCAGTCGAACACCTCGGCCACACCATCGCTCCGGTCGGCGACGTAGCCGTCGAGCGACATCGACATGACTGCGACCAGCTTCGACATGACGACGGTCCTTTCGAAGGGTACAGACGGCGTT